>NZ_DEPM01000294.1:17355-26311 GCF_002358775.1 Martelella sp. UBA3392 | reverse complement strand
AGGGTTTCGGGCACGGTGAAAATCGAGAGCCAGGCCATGAGGCGCATCGGCGGGATCGGCCCGAGGCGCTTGGCCAGCACGTTGCCCAGGCCCTGCGCGGCAGCGCCCCCCAGCACCAGCAAGGCTGCGGCAACCGGAACGCCGGCGCCGGGATCGGCCATTGCCAGCGCCACGCCGAGAAAGGCGATCATGAGCCCGAAAAACACCTGCCCCGTAGGTTTCTCGCCCAGCAGCGGCCAGGCGAACAGCACGGTGAACGGCGCCATCAACTGCGCCATGACCGCGGCGATCCCCGCCGTGCCGAGGTGGATCCCGGCGAAGGTCAGGCCAAAGCACAGGCCCCCGAAGAACACCGAAATCACCGCGCAGGCCAGAATTTCGCGTCGGCTCGCGCCGCGCGCGAAGGGCAGGAACAGCACCGCAACGCCGGCAAAGCGCAGGGCGACGAAGAACAGCGGCGGAAAGCTGTCCACCCCGACCTTGGTGGTGACGAACTGAATTCCCCAGATCAGCGGGACGAGCAGCGCCGCGCCCAGTTCCTTCGCGCTCATCGTGCTGTCCGCCCGGCCGTGAATTCGGCGAGCTCCCGGTTGAAGCGCGCCGGGCGCTCATAAAACGGGGCATGACCGGCGCCAACGTAGACGGACATCCTGGCCCGTGGGTTCAGATCCATGACGCGGCGCGACATCTCGTAGCGGGTATGCTGTTCCTCGTCCCCCCAGCTCAGGAGCAGTTCGGGCAGTTGCGCCCAGACAGTGTCCAGACCCTCGCTTTCCAGCATGACGACGGCTTTCTGGACCGCCCGTGGCACCATGCCGTTATAGACCAGCATCTGTTCCAGATCCGCCGGATCGGGCGGCGTGGCAAAGCAGGACTTCAGAAAACTCGCATAGGCCTTAACCCGTTCGGCAAGGTCCTCGGACCCGAGCGGCCCGGCATGGTGCAGAGCGGCGATGCCCAGAAGCGCGGGGTCCAGCCGGGTCACCGCCCCCACGAGGTTTACCCCGGCAACATGCGCCGCGCCGTGGTGGCGCAGGAAATAGCCGGTGATCAGCCCGCCGAAGGACCAGCCGACGATCACCGGCCGGCGGAACCCGGCCGCATCGATCACGGCCTTCAGGTCATCGGCCCAGCGTTGCGGATCGGAATATCGGCCAGTCTCGTCGGGGCGAGAGGAGTCTCCGTGTCCGCGAAGATCGTAGCTCAGGATCCTGTGGGTTTCCGCCAGCGTTCCACCGGTCTGCCGGTTCCAGCTCAGCCAGCTTTGACCGAGCCCGTGAACAAGGACGATTTCCTGGCCGTCCTCCGGGCCGTGAAGCGCTGCGGAAAGGGTCAGCCCGTCGGATGTTTCGACACGGAAAGTCCAGGCGGTGAAGGTGGCGCGAGTGGTCGCATCAAGCATAATGATAAATCCAATCTATAGTGATCGCTAAACAAATACAGGCTTGCGCGGAGGCGTCAAGATATGTTTAGTGATCACTATGAAAAAAGAATCCCAACCCACGCGTGGCCGCCGTCGAGGTTTCGACCGCGACGAGGCCGTCGATATGGCGATGCGGCTGTTCTGGCGGCATGGCTATGAGGGCGTGTCGATCAACGATCTGACCGGCGCCATGGGGATTGCGCCGCCCAGCCTCTACGCGGCTTTCGGCACCAAGGCCGATCTCTACCGCGAGGCGCTGCAGCGCTATACCGACCGGCCGGAGACGCAGTTTCACCCCGAGCCGCGGGGTACCCTTGCCGAAACCATCCGGCATCTGCTGGAAACGGCGGCCGATGCTGTGACTTCGCCCGACGGCGAGACTGGCTGCATGGTTTCGACAGGTCTGCTGGCCTGCGGCGAGGCGCATGTGGATCTTGCCCAAGAGGTGGCGGCGATCCGCAAAGGCATGCATCCGCAACTCGTCGCGCTGCTTAAACGTTGGCTTGCGCCCCGGAACGCGCAGGCAACCGCGACCTACCTTTTGACCCTTATGCAAGGCATGGCGATCCAGGCCAGAGATGGCGCCGGCCGCGCGACGCTCCAGCAGACCATCGAGATTTCACTGTCCGGCCTGCCCGGAAACCAAGCGGCGAAGTCTGACGCCTGATCCCTGGTATGAGCCTGCGGCCACCCCCTTGCCGTTCCTTCTCCTGTCTCGCCCCTCTCGCGGGGAAGGCCGCATCGCTTCAGAAAGAGGTCATCGCCTAAGCCATGCCTCCGCAATATCGATGCGCACAAGCGATAAGCCGTTGTTAAAAGGTCCCCTCGCGCAGGCATAGCGGCCGCGCGGCGCAGGCTGGACTTCATTTGGTTGATCGAACCCCTTGACCGGTCCGAAGTTGCCACCCATATAATTGAGTGTCTACTCACTCAATTATATGGCAGAAAATATGGCACGTCCCCTCAGTGATGAAAAGCGACAGGCGCTGCTTGACGCCGCGGCCGAGCTGGTCGCCAGCCTGGGCACCGGCGCGTCCACGGCCAAGATCGCAAGGGCGGCGGGCGTTTCCGAGGGAACGCTGTTCATCTACTTTCCAACCAAGGACGATCTGCTTAACCAGCTCTTCGTCGCAATCGAAACCGATCTTACGGAGACGATGCTGGCGCCTTATCCCGCGGACGTTTCCGACAGGGAGCGGCTCTGCATGGTCTGGAACCGTCTGATCGACTGGGGCCTGGCACATGCCACGGCGCGCAAGGCGCTCCGCCAGCTGAAGGTGTCGGGTCGCGTGACGGCGGAAAGCCGCAATCGCTGCCATGCCATGCAGCGGGATGCGCGAACCATGGTCGAGGCATGTCTCGCCGGCCATGCCGCGCCCGACAGGATCGGTTTCTACATCGATACCATTCTCTTCGACCTGGCCGACATCAGCATCAATGCGATCACCGCCAGACCGGAGGAAAGCGCGACCATCCGTCAGGCCGGATTCGACCTGTTCTGGAAGGGGTCTGCCGCCTGAGTTTTAACCAAATAATGAGTATGTAGCCACTCATGAAAAGGGACCGAAAATGACCAGCAGCAAGGGCTTCACCGAAGCCGATGTCCCGGATCAGTCCGGCAAGACCTTCATCGTCACCGGCGCCAATGCCGGCGTCGGTTTCGAGATCGCGCGGGTGCTCGCCGCAAGGGGCGCGCGCGTCCTGCTTGGCTGCCGCGAGCAGTCCAGGGCGCAGGACGCCATTGCCCGCATCAGGCGGATCACGGCGAATGCCGATCTCGTCTGGTTGCCGCTCGATCTCGCCGATCTGGAGAGCGTTCGCTCCACAGCCGCGATTGCCATGAAGGAGAAGCGGATCGATGCGCTCGTCAACAATGCCGGGATCATGGTTCCGCCGCTGACGCGTACGAAGCAGGGGTTCGAATCGCAGTTCGGCGTCAATCATCTCGGCGTGTTCGCGCTCACCGCGCTGCTTCTGCCCAAACTGGAGCAGACGCCGGGCGCGCGCGTGGTCGTGACCTCGAGCGTCGCGCATCTGAAGGCCAAGATCGACTGGGACGATCTGAATGCCGACAAGAGCTACATCAAGAATGATCGCTACGGCGCCAGCAAGCTGGCGAACGCGCTGTTCTTCTTCGAGCTGGATCGCCGCCTGCGCGCGGCGAATTCGCCCGTCACCGTGGTCGGCGTCCACCCTGGCATCGCCGCAACGAGCCTTGGTCGTCACATGGGGATTGCCCGGCTTGCAGGCCCGATCGTCGGCCTTGTGCTCAACAGCGCCGACAAGGGCGCATGGCCGGCGCTTCTGGCCGCGACCGGAAAAGTGGAGCCGGGCGGCTATTACGGTCCCGCCGGGTTTGCCGGCATTCGCGGTGTCGCCGGCAAGGCAAAACGCGCGCCGCAAGCGCAGGATCCCGCACTTGCCGGGCGGCTGTGGGAGGTTTCGGCGGCAATGACGGGGATTGATCCCGGTCTCCCGGCCGCCTGATGTCACGGGCGGCGCGCCATCGCGCCGCTTCGTCTTACACTTCAACTGAAAATGGCGCTCATATGTCTGGAAAAATCTGGTTTATCACAGGGGCCTCACGCGGTTTCGGTCGCATCTGGGCCGAAGATGCGCTCAAGCGGGGTGACAAGGTCGTTGCAACGGCGCGATCACTGGACGCGGTCGCGCCGCTTGCCGATGCATTTGGCGATGCCGTCCTGCCGCTGGCGCTGGACGTCACAAACCGCGACCAGGTGGCCGAAGCCGTCGCCAGGGCGCATGCGCATTTCGGCCGTCTGGATATCGTCCTGAACAATGCCGGTTATGCGCTCGTCGGCGCGATCGAGGAAGCGATCGAGGCCGAGGTTCGCGCGGAGTTCGATACCAATGTCTTCGGCGCTCTCTCCGTCATCCAGGCGGCCCTGCCGTTCCTGCGGGCGCAAAAGAGCGGCCACATCGTTGGCGTCTCGAGCGTTGCGGGGGTCTATGCCGGCGCGATCACCGGCTTCTACAACGCCTCCAAATGGGCGTTCGAAGCGCTCCACGAAAGCCTGTCACAGGAAGTCGCGCAGTTCGGCATCAAGGTCACGATGCTGGAACCCGGTCCGTATGCAACGGACTTTTCGAGCCAGTCCTCGCTGAAGCTTACCACCGGCCTCGATGCCTATGCGGAAACGAGAGCGCAGGCGTTTGCCGGCGGTGCGACCACGAATTTCGGCGATCCTGCTGCGACATCGGCGGCCCTGTTCAAGGTCGTGGATTCGGCTGAGCCTCCGCTACGCATCTTCCTTGGCACGGAAGGGCTGTCGGTGGCGCGTGCGGCCTATGCCGAGCGGCTTGCCTTGTGGGAAGCCTGGGAGGAGGTTTCGAATGCGGCCCAGGGCGCGCCCAGGAAGAAAGTCATCGACCTTTGACCGGGATGTAAAACGAGGCCGGAGCATCGCCGCTCCGGCCTCGTGCAGGCAAGGGCGAACCGGCTGCCGCCGTCGCGCGGCGGCCGGAAAGCGGCTGATGGAGCCGGTCGGGCAGCGCGCCGCCCGGCGCTCGGTCAAAGGGCGTGCGGCAGGACGTCGAACATATGCATGACGGGCGGGGCGGCAAGCAACGGCGCGGTCAGCGGCCGGTTGGCCGCCATATGCGACGATGCCCGGTGCGCCGAGAGCGCGGCCTCGTCCTCGTAGATTTCGATCAGCGTGTAGCTGTCGGCAAGGGTGCGCGACCTGAACAGTTCGTACAGGCGATTACCCGGTTCGCTGGCACGCACCGCGGCGGCCTGAGCGGCAAAGAGGCGCTCGAATGCCGCCGCGTTGCCCGGCGTCACCGTGAGTTCGACCATCATCCCGATCATTGTATCGCCTCGCATCAGTGGTTGGACGGAAGCCCGGCCCCGCTGCGGGGCCGGATCCAGTTGTCAATCATCATGCCTGCGCCAGAAACGTCTGCGTGGTGATGGCATTGGCATAGAAAGGCGCGATTTCGGCCACGAAATCGTCCTGCTGCTTGCGGGTATAGCCGGATGACGCGTCATAGATGACGTTGGTGTTGTAGCCGAGGTCGTGCGCGTTGCGCATCGAGGATTCGACGCACTGGCGCAGCGAGAAGCCGGCGAGATAGATGTCGAAGATGCGGTTGTTGCGCAGATAGCCATCGAGCGTGGTTCCGACGAAGACGCTGCTGCCGCCGGCGCGCTCGCGCACGACATGCTCGCCCTCCGCAGGCTCGAAGCCGGGGAAGAAATCGGCCTGCTCGCCCAGGAACGAGCCATAGTCGCGCATCATCTTGCGCAGGCCGTATTTTGCCTCGCCCAGGACCTTGAAAGTGGGCTCGAACTTCAGCGAGGCGTGGATCACGTGCATGCCGCGACGCCGGGCCTCTGCGAGGATGAGCTTCGAATTGGCGATGGCGGTGTCGACCTGCTCGAGGTCCTGAAACGACGGATAGATGCCACCGGTCGGCGAAAGCCAGTCGTTGACATATTCGATCAGGATCAAGGCGCTCTTGGATGCATCGGTCATGGTGTAACTCCTTCAGATTTTTTTTGGAGCTAGAGCGCCGTGCGTCCTTCTGGACGCACAAGGACGCTCTAACTTATTGAATTTTCGTATCGTTCTTTTCGAGCCGATGCGCTAAGCGGCGATCATCGCGCCGTGCCGGCGCAGATGATCGCGAAACAGCTCGGGATAGGCGTCGGTCACGGCGTTCCGGACGCTGGGGCGTCCGGCAAGTGCCGCGCGCCACGCCGCCACGCGGGGCAGGCCGGCGAAGATCGGGGCCGCCACTTCCGGATCGATGATCCCGAAATAGCGGAACAGCGGTGCGTAGACCGCATCGACCAGACCAAACGCGGCCCCTGCGAAATAGGGTCCGTCGCCCAGTTCCGCCTCGAGCTTGCTCAGCCGATCGCGGAAGGCGGCTCGTTTGGTGTCGGCGGTCTCCGTGTCCTTGGCATGGAGGAACTGCCACCCTTCGGCAAAGGTCTGGGTGGCGAATTCGATCCAGGCGCGGTGGCGGGCACGCAGCAATGCATCGTCGGGATACATTGCCGCCCCCCCTGCGTTTCGTTCAGATATTCGCAGATCACCACGCTTTCGAAGAGGATCGCATCCTCGCCGTCGGGCTGGCGCACCTTCAGTACCGGCACCTTGCCGGTCGGCGACAGCGCCAGAAACCAGTCGGGCTTGGCCGACAGGTCGATATTGATCCGGTCGAACGCCACACCCTTCTCGAACAGGACGATCGCGGCGCGCTGCACGAACGGGCACAGCGGGTGGCTGACGAGAGTCAGGTTTTGCGCAGTCATGATAGTGCCTCTCTGTGCGGAGAACGGATCAGAGCGACTGGCCGCCCGATATGTCGAACGTCGTGCCATTGGCCCAACCGAGATCGTCGGACAGGATGGCGGCGACCGCGCCACCGATATCGTCGGGCTCGCCGACGCGGCCGAGCGCGATCGTCGCGGCGACAAAATCGTTGATGTTCTTGTCGTCGCGCACACCGCCGCCGCCGAAATCGGTCGCAATGGCACCCGGCGCGATCGCGTTGACGCGGATCTGGCGTGGGCCGAGCTCGACGGCCATGAACTTCGTCAGCGTCTGCATCGCCGCCTTGGCCGCGGCATAGAGGCCATAGCCCGCCATCGTCGTGCGAACAAAGGCGGTGGAGACGTTCAGGATGCGCCCGCCGTCGGCGATCAGCGGCAGCAGTTTCTGGGTCAGGAACAGCGGTCCGCGCAGGTGCATGTCGACCATCCGGTCGAACTGATCCTCGCTCGCGTCGGCCACCATCGCATAGACGCCTTCGCCGCCATTGTTCACCAGATAGTCGAACCGTTCGACGCCGAAGGTCTTTTCCAGCGTGTCGGCGACGGCGCGGGTGAAGTCGGGAAAGCTTGCCGTGTCGGTGACGTCGAGCGCCAGCATCGCCGCCTTTCCGCCCAGGGCCTCGATTTCGTCAACCAGCGTCCGGGCTTCTGCGGCGCTGCTTCGGTAGGTGCCGATAATGTGGACGCCGCGCCGGGCGAGATGCAGCGCCATATTGCGGCCGAGGCCGCGGCTGGCGCCGGTGATAAGGGCTGTTTTCGTGGTCATGGTGTATCCTCATTGGATGGTTGTTGTATGAAGCGGCGCCATCGCGGCACCCTTCCATTATCCCGAAGATAGGTGATACCTGTCCGTGAGGCCCCTCCGATCCGCTCAAGTTTTTGCCTGATTGTCTCAATCGCCTTGCGGCGTGGATCGGGCGTGCTATGATCTGACCATGACAGACGATCTCAGACCGCATATCGACATCGCGCTGCGCCACGCGCGACCCGGATTGACCGTCACGCCGATCCCGCGGCTGGAAATCAGCGTGGGCGAGGCGACCACGGACAAGGCCCCGTGCCTGTATCGCTCGATGATCTGCTTCATTCTGCAGGGATCGAAACATGTGGCGATCAACGAGGATCTTTTAAGCTACGATCCCGCGCATTACCTCATCAGCGCACTCGATCTGCCGCTTATCGGCCAGATACTGGATGCCGATGACGGCCAGCCCTATGTTGCGGTGTCGCTGGTTCTGGACCCCGCTCTGCTGGCCGATATTGCCTCGACCATGCCGCAGGTTCGCGACGGCGATCCCCGCGGCATCGGCATTGCGATCAACCCGATGACGGCGCCGCTGCGCGACACGCTGCTGCGGCTTTTGTCCCTGCTCGATACCCCGGACGACATTTCCGTGCTTGCCCCCATGGCGGAACGGGAATTGCTTTATCGTCTCCTTCAGGGGCCGCAGGGACGCCTGTTGCGCCAGATCGCCCAGCCCGAGGGCGCGCTGGGCCGTATCCGGCGCGCGGTGGGGTGGATCCGGGACAACCAGAACGCCCGCCTGAGCATCGAGGCGCTGTGCGATGCAAGCGGCATGAGCCGCGCCAGCCTGCATCGCCACTTTCTGGCGATGACCGGCCTGAGCCCGCTTCAGTATCAGAAACAGCTTCGGCTTCAGGAAGCGCGCCAACTGTTGCTGGCCGGGGACCATAATGCATCCGAGGTCGCCTTCGCGGTCGGCTACGAGAGCGCTTCGCAATTCAGCCGCGAATATCTCCGGCAATTCGGAGCCCCGCCGGCACGCCACGTTCGCCAGGTCAGGCAGGCGATCGGCGGCGCCATGGGCTGACCGGGCGCCGTCCGCGACCCGGCTGCTCGCTCCGCTGACAAAATGCGGAAACTTATGAATTACAGCAAAACCGTCTTGGGAATCCTGAATGTCGATCCGTCCTAGAGCTCTGCTTAAAGAATCGCGCAATTGAGGAGAGCGCCACCTCTCTCGTGCGCGAACGAGGAGAAATCGCGGCGATGCCCTTTGAGATCGCTGTGAAGCGCTCGGGGCCCGAGCAGGGACTATAGCCGAGTTGGTAGTAAGCTGCTGCGTTAGGTTTCAGACAATAGGAGTCGAAAATCCCACCTGACACCCAGAATGGCCCCCCGGCCCATTCGCGTACGGAATCTCCGTCGCTGACAAAAGCATAAGTAACTTAAATATAAAGATATTTTGGTAGCGGAGGAGGGATTT
>NZ_DEPM01000294.1:0-17034 GCF_002358775.1 Martelella sp. UBA3392 | reverse complement strand
GGAGGGATTTGAACCCCCGACACAAGGATTATGATTCCTCTGCTCTAACCTACTGAGCTACTCCGCCAACCTGCGCACCGTCGGGCGGTGACAAGGGGTCCGGCGCTTTGCGCGGGACGGGGCGTTATTAGGGCCTGCGGCAGGGGGTGTCAAGCGTCAAGGGCGGGTTTTCCGATCGGTTTGCGGGAGAGGTTTTCGCGCCCGGCGCGGCAGCTTGATCCGGGGGGACGATGCCGGTGCAATCTTTGCTCGAAATCTTCGGCGAAAAGGCCTATATGGGCCGGACGAAGGAGCTTATATGGCGATTGAAAACAAAAGCGAGGACTGGCAGGGGCGCTATTCGCCCAGTCTCGAGAGCGTGGAATCGCTGGCGATCGAGGCCTATGCCAAATTGCCCGAGGCGTTTCGGGCGCTGACCGGCGACCTCGTGATCGAGATCGCCGATTTTCCGAGCGACGAGGTATTCGAGGACATGGCGCTGGAAACGCCTTTCGATCTGCTCGGCCTGTTCGAGGGCCGCGGCGTTTCGGAGCGCTTCACCATGGAAACCGGCGAGATGGTCAACCGGATCACGCTCTATCGCCGGCCGATCCTCGACTACTGGGCCGAAAACGAGGAAACGCTCGGCGATATCGTCAGCCATGTGCTGATCCACGAGATCGGCCACCATTTCGGCCTGTCGGATGACGACATGGAGCGGATCGAGGAAAGCGTCGACGACGACGCGGACGACGCCCGGCGCTGACGCGCCGGACGCTGTCTCATCAATCCGGACGGATGAAATCGCCGGTCTTGTTGTCCATCACCCACAATTCGCCCGATGAAATGTCGAACCAGGCGCCGTAGAGCTTCAGCTTGCCCTGTTTCTCGGCCTCCTTCACATTCGGGAAGGAGCGCAGATTGGCGAGCGAGTTGCGGATTGAAATCCGCTCCAGCGCGGTCTGGCGCTCGCCTTCCGTCATGATCGAATTGGAATTGATCTGGGCGGCGGCGGGTTTCAGCAGGTTGATCCATTTGCCGATGAAATCGCCTGGCGACAGCGGATCGGCGTTGGGCGAAAGCGCTGCGTGAATGCCGCCGCAGCGGCCGTGGCCGAGCACCACGATATTCTTGACCTTGAGCCCTTCGACCGCGAATTCGAGGGCGGCGGAGGTGCCGTGATACTGGCCGTCCGGCTCATAGGGCGGCACCATGTTGGCGACATTGCGCACCACGAACAGCTCGCCCGGGCTCGCATCGAAAATCGTCTCGGGCGCGGCCCTGGAATCACAGCAGGCAATGAACAATGTCTGGGGTTTCTGCCCTTCCTCGGCGAGTTGGCGATAGCGGGCGCTTTCTTCGACATAGCGTCCGGACATGAAGTTCTTGTAGCCATCGAGAAGGGATTTGGGGAAAGAGTCCATCAGTCTGCCGTCCTTCTTCCAAAGCATTTCCGGAGGAAACCGGATCACCGGAAATGCTCTATCTATTGTTTTTAAGCGCGTCCGGACGGAAAACCGGTATCCACTTTTCCTGAACGCGCTCTCAGTGCCGTGTTGGTTCTTCAGCTTCTTTTACGTCGCCGGGACGGATGCATCAATTGACGAAGGCCAACTTTTGCGAATGGCGCCCGCAGACTTTGCGCATCCTTTTCCGGCATCAACTCGTCAGCGCCTTCGCGCACCGCGCGCGTCAGGGTTTCAAATACGGAAGCGGTCGATTTTTCAAGCGCCTCTGCCGACGGCTTGCCGGCGAGCCTTGCGGCCAGAAACAGCGCGGAAAACAGGTCGCCGAGCCCGTTCGGCGGGTTGTCGACGCGCTGATGCTCGGCAAGCAGCGCCTGTCTGCGATCGACGAACAGCGCCGCCACGCCCTGCTTCAGCATCGAATGCGCCGAGGTGACCACGACTTCCGCGGGCCCGAGCGCAAGCGCGGCATCGATCGTCGCCGTATTGTCGTCAAGTGTGCGTCCCGCAAGCCATGAGAGTTCGAATCGGTTGGGGGTCGCGATATCGGCGAGCGGCAGAAGCCGGTCGCGGATCGCGATCGCGGTCTCGTCCCCGACATAGAGCCCGCCCTCATCGCCGATCACGGGATCGCAGAGATAGATGAGATCGGGATTTTCGGCGCGCAGGCCTTGGACCAGCTCTGCGATCGCTTCGGCCTGGCCGGCATTCGCGAGATAGCCGCTGATGACGGCGCGAACCTCGCCGCGCCAGCGGCTCTCGCCGAGTTCGCGCAGCGCCGTCGCGAAAGCCTCGCCTTCAAATTGCAGCCGCGTGGCCCGCCCGTGTCCCGGATGCCAGGGCAGCACGATGGTTGGTACGGACCATGTGTTGTAACCAAGCGTTTCCAGTGCAAAGACGATGGCGCGGTTGCCAATCTTGCCGCGCATGACGTAGCTTGAAATCGCGATAACGGCGCCATCAGGCATTTCGAATGTCATATTGGGCCCTGTTGGTGCCTGGGGTGAATGCAACCCCAACGATAAAACGGCGAAATTGTTTTGCCATTCGCCTCAATTACGCTCTAAATCGCCTATTGGAGCAAGCTGTCAAGCGCCTGTCATGGCCGCGGCGTTTAACGATATCCGAATGGCGCGAAAAATCGCCCAAAATGGCGGCTTGGTCCGCTGACATAAAATAAGCTGGAGGAAACATGGACACCAAAGCCGACCAGAAGCGCAGGTCCCTGATGCAGCAGGCCGAGCGCCTCGCCAGGGAAAGCAACAAGGCTTACATCAATCCGGCTTTCATGTTCGACCATGCAAGTCCCGAGGATCTGGAGCGTTACACACCCGAAGCGATCGCGGCCGCGGCATACCATGCGGCCGATGAGATCGCGGCCTATGACGGCGGCGACGCGCGGGTCACGATCGACGCGGTCGAAGGCATCGCGCCGGAGGGCATCGCAACCGACGTGATCACGGTCACCGACCGCAACATGCCGTTCATCTATGACTCGGTGATGGCGGAGATCGCGGAATTCACCAATGATTTCATGCTGGCTGTGCATCCGATCCTGGTCGTGACGCCGGGACAGGCGCCGGTGGCGTTTTCATCCGATGTCGAGCATGCCGAAGACGACCGCATCAGCCATGTCCAGGTCCATGTCCGGCAACTGGCCCCGGAAACGCGCGCGCGGCTGAAGGCGCAGCTCGAATATATCCTGAACCATGTTCGTCTCGCGGTCGCCGGCTGGCCGGAAATGCTCGCCAAGCTCGAAACCGCGATGCAGGAGATGAAAACCCGCGCGCCGGCCGCACTCGCGGATGCGCGGGAGGAGGCGCTTGCCTTTCTCGCCTGGCTGCGCGATGGCAACTTTACCTTCCTCGGCATGCGCGAGCTTGTCTATCTCAAGGATGCGGACGGCGCGCGGGTCGAGCATGTGCCGGACGCGGCGACCGGCATCCTCTCCGATCCGGAAATGCGGGTGCTGCGGCGTGGCCCCAATCCGGTGGTCTCCACGCCGGAGATCATCGGCTTTCTCGAAAGCCCGAAACTGCTTCTGGTGACCAAGGCCAACACCACCTCCACGGTCCATCGCCGCGCCTATATGGATTATATCGGCGTCAAGCGTTTCGGCGAAAACGGCGAGGTGGTTGGCGAACTCCGGATCGTCGGCCTGTTCACCTTCACCGCCTACACCCAGTCGGCGGTGCGCATTCCGCTCTTGCGCGCCAAGATCGCGGACGTCACGCGCCGCTTCGGTTACGAACCGAAGAGCCATGCGGGCCGGATGCTGCAGAACATTCTGGAATCCTATCCGCGCGATGAACTGTTCCAGGCTCCGGTGCCGCTGCTTGCCGATTTCTGCGAGCAGATCATGGCGATTGCCGATCGGCCGCGCATCCGGGTGCTGAGCCGGATCGACAATTTCGATCGTTTCGTCTCGGCGCTCGTCTATGTGCCGCGCAACCTTTACGATTCGCGCCTGCGCGAGAAGATCGGCGATTACCTGGCCAGCGTCTACAAGGGCCGGGTTTCCGCCTATTATCCGTCGTTTCCCGAAGGGCGTTCGGCGCGGGTGCATTTCATCATCGGCCGGCGCAGCCTGGACAAGACGCCGGATGTGCCGCAGTCCGAACTCGAAGCCGAGGTGACGCGGCTTGCCGCCGACTGGACGGAACGGTTCAAGGAGCTGACCGGTCCCGGCGCGCCGGAGATCGAGGCCAATGACGCCTACCACGAGGCCTTCTCCCCGGATGACGCCTATGCCGATCTCCGGCTGATCGGGTCTGCGGCGAAAGAGGGCATGCGCATCGATTTCTACCGCGACCGGCATGAGGATGAAGCGGAGGTGCTTCGTCTGAAGATATTCCATGGCGGTTCGCATGTGCCGCTGTCCCGGCGCGTGCCGCTTCTGGAAAATCTCGGCTTCTCCGTCGTCTCGGAGCGGACCTTCGAACTGGAATATGCCGAAAGCGGCGTGGCCGGCAGGGAGGTTGTCCTTCACGACATGGAATTGCTGGTTGCGGGGGATGTCGATCTCGATCTGGAGGGCGATGGCGACCGTCTGGAAGAGGCCTTCATCGATGCCTTCCGCGGCGCGATCAGCAATGACAGCTTCAACCGGCTGGTTCTGCTGGCGCGACTGAGCGGACGCCAGGCCAACGTGCTGCGCGCCTATGCGCAATATCTGCGCCAGGCCGGCGTCAACTATACCGGCGACTATATCGCCAATTCGCTCTGCCAGTATCCGGTGATCGCCCGGGCCTTGTTTTCCCTGTTCGAGACCGCCTTCAATCCGGCGCTCACCGATGATGCCCGCAGCCAGGGCATGAAAAGCGCGCGCGGCACGATCATGGAAGGGCTGGAAGGCGTGCCCAATATCGATGACGACCGCATTCTGCGGCTGTTCGTCAAGCTGATCGACGCGACGCTCAGAACCAATTATTTCCAGACCGACGAGAACGGCGCGCCGCGACCCAACCTCGCCTTCAAGTTCGCCTCGCAGTCGCTTGCCATCCTGCCGCAGCCAAGGCCGTTCCGTGAGGTCTATCTCTACGGCCCGCAGGTGGAAGGCGTCCATCTGCGCTTCGGCAAGGTCGCGCGCGGCGGGCTGAGATGGTCGGATCGCGGCCAGGATTACCGCACCGAGGTGCTGGGTCTGGTCAAGGCCCAGCAGGTGAAAAACGCGGTGATCGTGCCGGTCGGCGCCAAGGGCGGCTTCTACCCGAAGAACCTGCCCGTCGGCGGCAGCCGCGAGGAGGTGTTCAACGCCGGTCGCGAGGCCTACAAGAGCTATATCCGCACCCTGCTGTCGATCACCGACAACATCATCGACGGCGAGGTCGTGCCGCCGAAGGACACGGTGCGCGCCGATGAGGACGATCCCTATTTCGTCGTCGCCGCCGACAAGGGAACCGCGACCTTCTCCGACACCGCCAACGCGCTGGCGCAGGAGGCGGGTTTCTGGCTCGACGATGCCTTCGCCTCCGGCGGTTCGGCCGGCTATGACCATAAAAAGATGGGCATTACCGCGCGCGGCGCCTGGGAGGCGGTGAAGCGGCATTTCCGCGAGATGAACATCGATATCCAGACCACGCCGTTTACCGTGGCGGGCGTCGGCGACATGTCGGGCGACGTCTTCGGCAACGGCATGCTGTTGTCCGAACAGATCCGGCTGGTGGCCGCCTTCGACCACCGCGATATCTTCATCGACCCCGATCCCGATCCGGCAACAGGCTTTGCCGAGCGCAAGCGGCTCTACGACCTGCCGCGCTCGAGCTGGCAGGATTATGACCGCGAGAAGCTGTCGGCAGGCGGCATGATCATCTCCCGCAACGAGAAATCGGTGCGGCTGACGCCCGAGGCGGCGGCGGCGATCGGCCTTAAGGCGGAGGAGTATTCGCCGTTCGATGTGATGACGGCGATCCTCAAGAGCCAGGTCGACCTGCTCTGGTTCGGCGGCATCGGTACCTATATCAAGGCCGCTGGCGAGACCAATGCCGAGGTCGGCGATCGCGGCAATGACGCGATCCGCGTCAATGCCAACGAGCTTCGCGTCAAGGTGATCGGCGAGGGCGCCAATCTCGGCGTCACCCAGAAGGGCCGCATCGCCTTCGGGTTGAAGGGCGGGCGCTGCAATTCCGACGCCATCGACAATTCCGCCGGCGTCAACTGCTCCGACGTCGAGGTCAACATCAAGATCGCGCTTGCCTCGGCAATGCGTTCGGGCCGGCTGTCGCGCGAGGACCGCGACCACCTGCTGGCGGAGATGACCGAGGCGGTGGCCGAAATCGTGCTCGAAAACAACTATCTCCAGACGCTGGCGATCTCGCTCAGCACCCGCGAGGGGCTGCAGAGCCTGCTCTCGCTGTCGCGGATGATGGACGTGCTGGAGCGCGAGGGCCATCTCGACCGCGCCGTGGAAATGCTGCCGGACGAGGAGGCGCTGAAAACCCGCCGGCAGGCCGATCAGGCGATGACCCGGGCCGAGACCGGGGTGCTGCTGTCCTATGGCAAGATCGTGCTGTTCGACCAGATCCTCGAAAGCGATCTCCCGGACGATCCTTATATGGAGCCGGTGCTTTACAATTATTTCCCGGAGCGCATGCGCAAGGCATTCTCCGACGATATCGCCGGCCATCGCCTGCGCCGGGAAATCATCTCCACCGGGCTTGCCAATGACGTCATCAACCGCGGCGGTCCGGAATTCGTGATCAATGCCTGCGATATGACGGCGGCAACGCCGGCCGAGGTGGTCAAGGCCGCGATCATCGCCCGCGACGGTTTCGCGATGGACGAGGTGTGGGACGCGGTCCATGCGCTGGACGGCACGATCGACGGCGATGTCCAGAACGCGATCTATGCGCAGCTTCGCTATCTGTTCCGCATCCTGACCCATCTTCTGCTGCGCAACGGGTTGGCCGAGAGCGATATCGCCGGCTCGGTCGAAAAGCTGCGCAATGCCTTCTCCCTGTTCGAGGCGGATATCGAGGGCCTGTTGCCTGAGGCGCGGGCCGAATGGCTTGCGGACCAGGAGGCGGGCTGGCTGCAGGCAGGTGTGCCGGAGGCGCTGTCGCGGCGTCTCGCGCATCATCTGGCGATGATGTTCGTGCCGGAGGCGCTGCAGATCGCAAGCCGCAGCGGCCAGAGCCTGGAAAAGGCCGCCAAGGCCTATTTCGAGGTGACGCGGATGTTCTACGTTTCGCCGCTCTTGTCGGCGGCGGCCCGGATGAGCCCCAGCGACTTTTACGATTCGCTCGCGCTGGCGCGCTCCATGGACCAGATTTCCGCAAGCCGCCGCGATCTTGCGGCCAATGCGCTGATCGGGCATGGCGGAACGGCGGAACCCGTTGAGGCCTGGCGCGAGGCGCATGCCAAGCGGGTGCTGCAGGTCACCGACCAGCTCTCCCGGCTTGCCGCTTCCGGCGATCCGACCATCGCCAAGACCACCGTGGCGGCCGGCCTGCTGGGCGATCTCGCGCGCGATCTGGTCTGATCGCTTGCGAAACGCCTGCCGCCATTCTATCGGATAGTGGCAGGCGTTAATAAGGGGCGACGGGGTGACACTGGCGGAGAGCGAGGCGGATCGACGCGTGACGGGCCGGTCGGGCATCCTTGGCTGGATGTTCTTCGACTGGGCGGCGCAGCCCTTCTTCACGGTGATCATCACCTTCATCTTCGGCCCCTATTTCGTGGCCTCGCTCGGCCCCGACAAGGTCGCGGGCCAGACGGCGTGGGCCAATGCCGCGACGGTCGCGGGCGTCGTGATCGCGCTCACCGCCCCGCTGGCCGGCGCGCTGTCGGATGCGACCGGTGGCAACAAGCGCTTTATCGGCGGGCTCGCCATCGTCCAGATAGCGGCTCTTTGCATGCTTTGGCAGGCCGCGCCGGGGACCGGCTATTTCTGGCCGGCGGTCATGATCGTGCTCGCCACGGTGGCAGCCGAGCTTTCGGTGGTCTTCAATGATGCCATGCTCCCCCGGCTGGTCGAGCGGGGCGCGATTACCCGGATTTCCAACGACGCCTGGGGGCTTGGCTATCTCGGCGGCATGATCTTTCTCATCCTGTTTCTGCTGTTCCTGTCCGCCGATCCCGATACCGGCCTCACCATCCTCGGCAATCCGCCGCTGTTCGGGCTGTCGGCGGCCGAAGGCGAGCCGGCGCGCCTTGCCGGGCCGCTTTCTGCGCTGTGGTATCTGGTGTTTCTGACGCCGATGATCCTTTTGACGCCCGACCATGTTAAGACCGGCGCGGCGGGAAGGCGGCTGAAGGGCTGGCTTGCGGACTTTTTCGCGACCCTTTTAAGCCTCCGTCGCCGCCCGGCGCTGTTCCGCTTCTTTATCGCGCGCATGCTCTACATGGACGGTCTCAACGGTCTGCTGATCCTCGGTGGCGCGTTTGCCGCCTCCCTGTTCGATTGGTCGATCACCGAGATCGGCATCTACGGCATGATCCTCAACGTCGCCGCCATTTTCGGCTGCTTCTGCGCCGCCCGCCTCGGCCACCGCGTCAGCGCCGGACGGGTGGTGATCGTCACGTTGTCGATGTTGATTTTCGCGACCCTGGGCGTGGTGTCCACAAGCGTCAACGCTACCGCATTCGGTCTGGTGCCGCTGTCGCCGGCAGATGGCGGGCTGTTCTCGTCCGGCGCGGAAAAGGCATTCCTGTTCTACGGCGTGATCATCGGCCTCGCATTCGGGCCCGTGCAGGCGGGCTCGCGCGCGTTTCTGGCGCGGGCGGTGGACCGCGCTGAAGCCGGCCGCTTCTTCGGCCTGTTCTCGCTCACCGGCCGGCTAACGAGCTTCATGGCGACGGCGGGCTTCGCATTGCTCACAAGCTGGACGGGCTCGCCGAATATCGGCATGGCGAGCCTGCTGGTGTTTCTGGTCGCGGGGCTGGCGCTGTTCGTGCCGGCGGCGGCCGCTGTCAGTGACGGAAGGTCCTGACGCCGGTGAACACCATCGCCACGCCATTGGCGTTGGCGGCGTCGATCACTTCCTGGTCGCGGATCGAGCCGCCCGGCTGGATCACGGCGGTGGCCCCTGCCGCAACGGCCGACAGCAGCCCGTCGGCAAACGGGAAGAAGGCTTCCGAGGCGACAGCCGAACCGCGCGTCATCGGCTCGGGCCAGCCGGCGGCCTTCGCGGCCTCCTCGGCCTTGATGCCGGCGATGCGGGCACTGTCGATGCGGCTCATCTGGCCCGCGCCGATGCCGGCGGTCTGGCCATCCTTGACGTAGACGATCGCGTTCGACTTGACGTGCTTGGCGATCGCGAAGGCCATTTTCATGTCCTCAAGTTCCCGATCGGTCGGCGCGCGTTCGGTGACCACGTTGAGGGCGATCTCGTCAATCATCGCGGTATCGCGCGATTGCACCAGGAAGCCGCCGGCAACCGTCTTGAAGTTCATGCCGCGGGCGCGCGGATCCGGCAGGCCGCCGGTGGTGAGCAGGCGCAGGTTCTTCTTGGCGGCGAGGATTTCACGGGCGGCGTCATCGGCGTCGGGCGCGATGATCACCTCTGTGAACAGCTTGACGATCTCCGACGCGGTCTCGGCATCGAGCGTGCGGTTGAGCGCTACAATGCCGCCAAAGGCCGACTGGCTGTCGCAGGCAAGCGCCCGCTTGTAGGCTTCGGCCAGCGTCCCGGCCCGCGCCACGCCGCAGGGGTTGGCGTGCTTGATGATGGCGCAGGCAGGCGCCATCTCCGGCGGGAATTCCGCGACCAGCTCGAAGGCGGCGTCGGTGTCGTTGATATTGTTGTAGGAAAGCTGCTTGCCCTGATGTTGCACGGCATTCGCCACGCCCGGCCGCTTGTCGCCGGTGACGTAGAATGCGGCCGACTGGTGCGGGTTTTCGCCATAGCGCATTTCCTGGCGCAGCGTGCCGCCAAGCGTCATGTGGCGCGGATTTTCGAGCGACAGCGCCTCGGCGAACCAGCCTGAAATCGCGGCGTCATAGGCGGCGGTGCGGGCATAGGCGCGGGCGGCGAGCGTCTGGCGCAGCGCGTAGTGAACGGCGCCGTTGCCGGCTTCGATCGCCTCGCGGACCTCGTCATAATCGGCCGGATCGGTGATCACGGTGACATAGGCGTGGTTCTTGGCCGCCGCGCGGATCATGGCCGGACCGCCGATATCGATGTTTTCGACCGTTGTCGGATAATCGCCGCCGGCGGCGCGCACTTCCTCGAACGGATAGAGATTGATCACCGCGAGATCGATGCCGGAAATGCCGTGCTCGCGCATTGCCGCCTGATGTTCCTCGTCGTCGCGGATCGCCAGCAGACCGCCATGGACATTGGGATGCAGCGTCTTGACGCGGCCATCCATGATTTCGGGAAAGCCGGTGAAGGCGGAAACGTCAGTGACTTCGAGGCCGGCCTCCGCCAGCGCCTTGTGGGTGCCGCCGGTCGAAAGCAGCCTGATCCCGCGGGCCGCAAGCGCGCTTGCGAATTCGACGATGCCGCTCTTGTCGGAGACTGAAAGCAGCGCGGTCTTCACGGTGACGAGATCGGGTGCGGGAATTTTCTTGGAGGCGACAGCCATGGCGATGTCCTTCGGGCGGTCGCTGCGGGGGCCGCAGCGCTGAAATACGGGGATACCTGCGGCGCTTTAGCATGGTGCGCGGCAATTATAAACCGTGCCGAGGCCGCTTTGGCGCGTGTCCACTTGTTCTGGAAGCGCCTCAGTCGAGACGTTTGAATTGCCAGGCGATGTCGGCGTGTTCGGCGACGTCGGCGGTGATCACGATTTGGCGCGAGGCCTTGGCGCCGGAGCTCGCGGCGAAATAGACGTCGTCTTCGAGCTCGGGTGAAAGGCCCGGGGCTGTGAACAGCCAGCTTTCATTGTCCGGCGCGGTCATGAAGATCGTTTCGGCGTCCTCCCGCATCGTCCAGATGGACGGATGGAGGTGGAAGCGGATGGTGGCGACATGGCCTTCGCGCGCAAGCGGCAGGGCGTCGTGCGGGCGGCGGAACCGGTCTGTGCCGGAAAGCGCACGCCCGTCCGGCGACAGCGCCAGGCTGCGTTCGCAATAAATCCGGAAGCGCGACAGATAGCCGTCATGGCGCATGACGAGACGGTCATCGCCGCGCTCGTCCTCATCCCGTTCAACCGCGATATGGCGCAAGCCGCCAAAGGCGACGGGGCCGAGAAAGTCCGAGCGGGAGAACCGGATCGAGGAGTGGTCGTCGATCGTGGCCGTGGAATGGGCGGCGGTGGCGCGCGCCATGCGGGCCGCGTCGCCGCGGGGGGAGGCGGGAACGCCGGCATTGACGATGAAACGGTTCCTGCCGGATGACAGCTCGAAGGCGGTCGCGCCGGCATGGGCGGTCTTCGACAGATGCGCGGAGAGCGGCTTTCCGGCATCGGCGATCAGCACGGTTCCGCCGGCCTCCAGCCGCTGGAAACCGGTATGGGGCAGGGCCTTGAAACCGGCGCTACCGATCTCGTCATAGCGCAGCAATGCGGAAAGCGCGGTCGAGGGCACCCGGCCCGAGCCGTTGAAGAGCGCCAGCTCGCCATCGCTGTGGCGGAAGAAATTCAAGGCCGCATAGGCCCGGTCGATGCTGGCGAGCAGGCGTTTGGGCAGCGGCTGTTCGAGATTGATATAGGTTTGCCGCAGCGGCAGCAGCCCCAACAGAAGGCGCAACAGCGCGTCGGGGCAGCGCGAGATATGGCCGCCATCCGGCAGGATCTGGAGGGCAAGCTCGTCATCGAGCCTTTGCCTCGCCTCGGATTTGTGCCGGTCGGAAAGATCGAGGCTGATCGAGGCCATGGCGAGCGTCATGGCGACCTGCAGCTTCAACTCGTCGCGCGCCATGCCGCGATAGCGCCGGCGCAGCAAGCGCTCGTGACGGATGACGGCATCGATGAATCGGCGATAGAAGGCGGCGTCCGCGCCCTTGAGAATGACGGTGGAATGGCAGAGCCAGGCATTGAGCCGGGTCGCGACCGTTTCGGTCGTCCAGCTTGGACCCGTCCGCGTCCGATGGCGGCGAAGGAAACTCAGCACCGCGGCGCGCGCGAATTCATTGGCGCTGCTGTCGCGCTGGGTTCTCAAATGCCGGAGCCATCCAAAGCCGGACACGATCCGCTCGAAGGTTGGGCTCGGCATTTCACAGGAAAAGAGCGGTCGGCCTTCCGTCAGCAGCAATTCGCCGGCAAAGGCGAAGCGGCCGGAAACGATGTCCTCACCCTCCAGCGGATCGGCGATGCGCAGATCGGTGGGCGCCACCAGCAATTGCGGCGTTGCACCGCCGGGCCAGCGCGGCAATGGCAGCGACAAGACGGCCGCCCTGGCGCGCCGGAGGGATTCCTCGGCGTACAGAAAGGCATATCGTGCGATTTCCGCGCCCGGAAAAACCAATTTCAGACCCTTTTTATTTGTTTCGTTCGCCGGAAACCGGCGTGACCCGACCTTACGGGGTAGCGCAAGAGCCTGAACACTTGCTTAACAGGTTGTGCTTTGTCAGTTTTTGCTTACCCGTTTATCCGTCGGAGCGCGACCGCGTAGAAGCCGTCGAGCCCGGTCTTGCCGTCAAGTTGTGCGGCAGGCGTGGTACGGATCGCGCCGTTGGCATCGAAGAACGGCGCAAGCGTGTCGGGTCGTCCAGCGGGGAAGGCCGCGCGCTCCGCAGGCGCGCCATCGGCCAGGAGCCGCTCGACGACGGTTTCGCCTTCCAGCGGATCGAGCGAACAGTTGGAGAAGATCACGATGCCGCCGGGGCGCACCAGATCGAGCGCGCGCCGCGCCATCGCATATTGCACCTCCGCCAGCTTTTCGATGTCGGAGAAATCCTTGGTCCAGAACACGTCCGGATGCCGGCGCGCGGTGCCGGTGGAAGAGCAGGGGGCGTCCAGAAGGGCCGCGTCGAATGGGGTTTCCGGCTTGTACTCCATCATGTCGGCGGCGATCGTTTCGGCGGAAAGCTGCAAACGGGAAAGGTTCTGTTCCAGCCGCCGGAGCCTGCTTTTGGAGCGCTCCAGCGCGGTCACCTGGCCGCCCTGCATGATCAACTGCGCGGTCTTGCCGCCCGGAGCGGCGCAGAGATCGATAACGCGCTGGCCCGTGAGATCGCCGAACAGCGTTGCCGGGATCGCGGCGGCTGCATCCTGCACCCACCATTCGCCCTCGGCAAAGCCATCCATGTCCGATACGGCGCCGGAGGGCGCATCGAGGCGGATCGTGCCGGTGGAAAGGACCGTGCCGCCAAGACGCGCGGCCCAGCCTTCCGGGTCTGACTTGACAGTGATATCGATCGTCGGCGGCTGAAGCTGGGCGCGGCCGATGGCGTGGGCCGTGTTCGCGCCATAGACGGCAGTCAGCCGCTCCGCGAACCAGTCGGGAATCGGGTTGACGCCTTCGAGTTCGTCCAGGATTTTCGCCTTGCGTCGGGTCATGCCGCGCAGCACGGCATTGACGAGGCCGGAAAACCGCTTGTTGCGCGGATCGGCATTGGCCTGTTCCACGGCGATATCGACGGCGGAGTGATCGGGCACATCGAGATAGAGGATCTGCGCGGCGGCGATCGCCAGCACATGCGACAGCGCCCGCGCGCCGCCCGGCAGCGGGCGGTCGAGCAGCGAGGCGATCGCCTGGTCGATCATCGGCTTGTGGCGAAGCGTGGTCAGCACCAGCGCGCGGGTGAGCGCCCGGTCGGCGGGGCCGAGCGCGCGATAGGCGGGGTTGCCGTGTTCGGTGTCGATCATGCCGTCGAGCGGCGTCTTGCGGTCGACAACGGCGGCGAGGATTTTGGAGGCGGCTGCGCGGGCGGCGTAGCCGGGCTTGTCGTTCGGACGGTCCTTATTCGGGGCCGTCCGCTTCATGTCATCATTCAAGACCAGGGACCTTTGAAGGGCGGTTCATTGCCGTTGCCGTTGCCGGTGTTGGGAACCGACTGCGATCTGCGGGTCGCTGTAGCAGGCCGGTAGCCCTGCGTCGAGGTCTGCCCCATGCTTGCAGCCTGATCGCGAAGGGCCGCGATCCGGTTTTCGGTGTTGGGGTGGGTCGAAAACAGATTGTCCATGTTCTGGCCCGAGAGCGGGTTGATGATGAACATGTGCGCCGTCGCCGGGTTGCGCTCGGCGCGTTCATTGTGGATCGCCTGCGCCCCGTGATGGATTTTCTGCAGCGCCGAGGCAAGCGCCATCGGGTTGCCGCAGATCTCGCCGCCGCGCCGGTCGGCCGAATATTCGCGGGTGCGGCTGATCGCCATCTGCACCAGCGCCGCCGCCATCGGGGCGACGATCATCATCAGCAGAACGCCGACAATACCGAGCGGATTATCGCGCCCGCGCCCGAAGAAGAAGGCGAAATTGGCGAGCATCGAGATCGCGCCTGCAAGGGTCGCGGTGATCGTCATGGTCAGCGTGTCGCGATGCTGGACGTGCGCAAGCTCATGGGCCATCACGCCGGCAAGCTCCTCGCGCGAGAGCATTTTCACAATGCCGGTCGAGGCGGCGACGGCCGCGTTTTGCGGGTTGCGGCCGGTAGCGAAGGCGTTCGGCTGCGGGCTGTCATAGAGGTAAACCTTGGGCATGGGCAGGCCGGCGCGGCCGGCAAGCTCGCGCACCATGCCGTAAAATTCCGGCGCCGTGCGTTCGTCGACCTCCTGGGCGCCGTACATTTTCAGCACCATGCGGTCTGAATTCCAGTAGGAGAAAACGTTCATGGCGGCGGCAACGAAAAAGGCGATCACCATGCCGCTCTGGCCGCCGAGCATATAACCGATGCCCATGAACAGCGCCGTCATCGCGGCAAGCAGCATGGCGGTGCGAACGAAATTCATGTCGAGGTCTCCTGAAGCGACAATGAGGAACTCTTCAGATTGGTTGAAGCTTGCCCTATAATTGGGGCATGGTTGCGCATATATCAATATTGCGGCGCCTGCGGGATTTGCGGGTTTTGATTGACGAGAGACGTGGCATGACAGACGGAAAAGACGGCAACAGCAACGAAAACGATATCGCCGGCCTGCCATCGGCAGCCGATCTGGCGGCGCTGACGTCGACGCCGGAAAAGCCCACCGACGCGCCCGATGCGCTGCGCCGCGACTTTCCGGAGGCTGCGAAACGGGCCCTCGCCGAGGCCGAGGAACGTCGCCGCAACGCCGAGGACGCGGCTGGCAAAGCGGCAACCGAGGTCGGCGGCCGTGGCGGGCTCGACCCGGCCCGGTTCGGGGACTGGGAGATCAAGGGCCGCGCAATCGATTTTTAACCATAGGTAAAAATTCCTATTGATGCGACCGAAGCAAAGGAATAAATTCCTTTGTTATGAATCGCCCCTTGTCCACATGCGCGCTGGTTTGCGCCGTTTTCCTGTCGCTGCCGCTTGGCGCCGGCGCTGTCGAGATATTCTCCGGGCCGGTGAGCGCGAAGGTCGTGCGCGTTGTGGATGGCGATACGATCGCGGTCGAGGCGCGCCCTTGGCCGGGGCAGATCATCGAGACGCTCGTTCGGGTGCGTGGAGTGGACACGCCAGAGCTTCGCTCGTCCTGCGGGGCCGAGAAGGAAGCGGCCAATATCGCGAAAGATTATGTGATCTCGCTGCTCGACGAGGGCGACCGGGTGGAGCTGCGCGCGATCGCGGGCGACAAATATTTCGGCCGCGTGGTGGCCGATGTCGGCGTGCCCGAGAAGGGCGATCTCAGCACATTGCTGCTGACCGGCGGCTATGCCGTGCCCTATGACGGCGGCCGCAAGACGCCGTTTGTGTGCCCGTCTTCCTGAGGCTCACGCCGCGTTCTGGTGGGTGAGGATGTTGAGCAGCAGGCCATCGGGATCGCGCACGAAGAAACGGCGCACGCCCCAGGGTTCGTCGGCGGGACCATAGGCGAGGGCAAGGCCCATCGCCTCTGCCCGGGCAAGGACCTCGTCAAGATCATCGACCTCGATGGAAAGATCGGGCACCGGCGTGCCGGAACCGCCTTCGCTTGCGAATGCGACCTGAACCAGGGCGCGTTCGTCCGACGCCAGGGTGACGATCCAGCCGTGATCCATCACCGGTTTGAGACCCAGCAGTTCCTCATAGAAGCGGCGGCGCTCCGGGATCGACTGGGTGGCGATATTGGCGACGATGCGTTTGACGGTCATGGCTTCCCTTCGGCTTTTCCAATTGCGCGCGTGGCCAAAATCCGGTTCAGATCGAAGCCCCTGCTTCATTGAAAAAGTGTAATTTTTCCGGCCGGAATTTCAAGCCGACCTGCTTGCGGCGCATCCCGGCCTCGATCTCCGCGACGCGCACGATCAGGCGGCCGGCGCTGCCGCAATCGACATAGAGAAACGTGTCGGAGCCGAGATATTCGTCGATCTCGACCGTGCCGTTGACCTGTCCCTCGCCGGGGGCCACAACCTCGATATGTTCGGGACGAATGCCGAGCGATGTCGGCGCATCGCCTGTACCATCCGGCAGCGCGCCGCCGCCATGGCCCTCGATGGCGTATTTTCCGTCGCCGCCGGTACACGGCAGGATGTTCATCTTCGGCGAGCCGATGAATTGCGCCACGAACAAATTATCGGGTTTCTCGTAGAGGTCGCGTGGGCTTCCGATCTGCATGATCTTCCCGTCCTTCAGGACCACGATCCGGTCGGCAAGCGTCATCGCCTCGACCTGATCATGGGTCACATAGATCATCGTGGTACCCAGCGTTTCGTGCAGGCGGGCGATCTCGAAGCGCATCTCGACGCGCAGTGCCGCATCGAGATTGGACAGCGGTTCGTCGAACAGAAAGCCCTTCGGCTCGCGCACGATCGCGCGGCCGATCGCGACGCGCTGGCGCTGGCCGCCGGACAGCGCCTTGGGGCGGCGGTCGAGATAATCGTCGAGTTTGAGGATTTCGGCGGCGCGGCCGACCTTTTCCTCGATTTCAGATTTCGGGCTGCCGGCGGTCTTCAGCGAAAAGCCCATATTGTCGCGCACATCCATATGCGGATAGAGCGCGTAGGACTGGAACACCATCGAAAGCCCGCGTTCGGATGGCAGGCGGTCGGTCACGTCGTCGCCATCGAGCAGGATGCGGCCGCGGCTGGTCTCCTCGAGCCCGGCGATCATCCGGAGCAGCGTCGACTTTCCGCAGCCCGATGGGCCGACGAAGATCACGAACTCGCC
>NZ_DEPM01000046.1:0-6477 GCF_002358775.1 Martelella sp. UBA3392 | reverse complement strand
CCCCTGCTCATTTCCGGGCAATGGTCGCGTTCGAACTTGGCAGCCGCTTCGGCGATTTCGCCGCGCAGATCGTTCTCGTTTACCCTTGTGAGTTTGCGGTCTTCCATCACCAGGTTTCCGCCGACGATCGAATGGGTAACGACATCGGAATTGACCGAAAAGGCAATCTTCTTGATCGGGTCATGCAGCGGCATGAAGCCCCAGTCCGTCTTGTCCATCAGGATGATGTCGGCAAGCATGCCTTCTTCCAGCGTGCCGACCTCCTTTTCCATCAGGCTGGAGCGCGCGGCAGACGTGGTCGCCATGTCATAAACCTCATGGGCCGAGATCCAGTCATTGTAGTCGAAGCTGCCGATCTTGTGCAGGCCGGCGGCGGCCTTGAAGGCCACGAAGATATCGGCGGTGTCGGCAGAGGCCACGCCATCGCAGCCGAGCGCGACATTGACGCCCGCATTCATCATCTGGCGCACCGGTGAAACGCCGGAGCCGAGTTTCAGATTGGCGAGCGGGTTGTGCGTCGTCGAGCAATTGGCCGCGCCCATCATCGCGATGTCTTCGTCGGTCAGCCAGATCGCATGGTTCATGGTCAGCCGATGGGTCATCAGGCCCATGTCCTTGAGGAATTGCACCAGCGTGCGGCCATATTTCTCCTCGCCGGTCACCGCCTGGGTCTTGGTTTCCAGGACATGGCAGTGGACCGGCAGATCGCGCGCTTGCGAAAGGTCCGCGCATTCCTGCAAAAGCCTTTCAGAGCAGCGCTGCGGGCCGCAGGGGCCGAGGATGATGCGAATATTGTCCTTGCCGTGCCATTTACCGGAAAGCTCCTCGAACAGCGCGATCTGCTCCTTCCAGTCGGGCGCGGGCATGGCATCGAGCCGTGCCTTCATTTCGGCGGGCACGAGATCGCCCATGAAGGGCAGGCTGTTGCAATAGCTTTCATCCCACATCGAGGCGGTGATCCAGCCACGCAGCCCCACATCGCGGAAAGCGCTCGCCGTCGCGTCAACGGCTTCCGGCGTGCCGGAAATGTTGATCACATCGTCCTGCAGCGTGGTGACGCCGGAGCGCAGCGAAATGATCGCGACCAGCATGGCTCTGAGATAATGCTCGCGCCAGGTCATCGTCGGCGAACCGAAAGGCGGATAGACCTCCGAAAGCCAGATTTCGAGCGGTAAATTGTCATACCGGCCCATCTCGAAGCCTTCATTGGAATGCATATGGGCATCGATGAAGCCGGGCATGACCAGCTTGTCAGGCGCATCGATCACCTGAAGGTCCTGAAAGGCGGCGGCGCGTGCCGAAAGATCACCGCCTTTGCCTATTATCCGGTCACCGTCGATCAGCACATCGCCGGTCGCAAAGCTGTGTGCGCCGGTTTTCTGGTTGATGACGAGGCCGTTCTTGATCAGGATTGCCATGCTTTACTCCGTTTGCCTGCCGCTTTTGGTCAAGCGGCATGAAAATTGCTTGTGTATTCGCCGGGGATGAAATTACGCCGGTCGGACCGCTTGTGGTGGGAGCGATCCGGCCAGACGGAAACCTTGTGAAAGGAATAGCGTTTTGGCCACACCAGCCGGAGACCACGGTCTCGACCTGCGCCTGATGCGCATTCTCGATGTGCTGCTTGACGAGTGCAGCGTTTCGAAAACCGCCACGATCCTTGGCCAGAGCCAGCCTTCCGTTTCGCTGGCGCTCAAGCGGCTTCGCGAAATTCTCGGCGATCCGCTTCTGGTGCGCTCCGGCGTGAAGCTGATCCCGACGGAAAAGGGCATCGCGCTGCGCGCCCACGTTTCCAATATCCTGCGCGAGATCGACGCGCTCGCCGTCTCCGAAGACACGTTCGACCCGGCAAGCTACAACCGCCGCTTCCGCGTCTACGCCGCCAATTGTCTCGGCACCTTCTTCATGCCGCGCATCGGCGAACTGGTGCGCCGCGAAGCGCCCAACATGCCGCTCGATTTCTGCGCGATACCCGAGGAATCCCGGATATTTACCGAGCTTGAGGAGGGCAAGCTGGATCTCGTGATCGGCAACTGGCCGATGCCGCGCGACTACCTGCGCTTTGCGCCGCTGCTCGAAACCGACATTGTTCTGGTGATGCGCAACGAGCACCCGCTTGCAGGCCGCTCCCGCATCGACCTTCAGGAATATCTGAGCCTCGACCATCTCTCGCCGACGCCGCATACGAGCCCGGCTATCAGTCCCATTGACGGACAGCTTGCCCAGCTCGATGCCAAGCGCGAGATCGCCATGTCGGTTGCCGAGTTCACGCTTGTGCCGCACATGCTGGCGCGCACTAATCTGGTGTTCACCAGCAGCCGCCCCTTTGCCGAGCAGATGGCGCAGTCTGGCGCCTTTTCGATTGTCGGCGCGCCGGAGGAACTGGCCCGGATGAGCTTTTACACGCTGTGGCATGAACGGTCGCATCTCTCGCCCGGCAATCAGTGGTTCAGGAGATTATTGCGCCGGGTTGCCAAACAGATAAGCGAATTCACACCCCTTCCATCAAGTGAAACTTCGCCTGAAGCCATTAGTGGGAACCAATAGAGTCTATTGGGGTCACGGGGCTTATGAAACGTCAATTCCTGCCTTTTAATTGTTTTCGAGAGAGCCGGCCTTCCACGGACCTCTTCCTGATATCCGGCAAGCGGTCCACATGTCCGCGATCCGGGTTCCAGCCAATCAGACAAACAAGGGGAATTGGAACATCATGCTGAAGAAACTCACCACAGCCCTTCTTGCCGGCGCCATCGGCCTGCCTGCCGCCGGCGCCTTTGCCGCTGACGACTATTCCGGCCACACGCTCGTCGTCGGCGTGTGGGGCGGGGATATCGAGCGCCTGTTGCGCGAAAACGTCGCCGAGCCGATCGAAGAGGAAACGGGCGCATCCGTCGAATTCGTTCTCGGCGGCACGGGCGACCGCATGGCCCGCATCTATGCGGAAAAGGACAATCCGACCATGGATGTCGCATTCCTCAACATGTACGAGGCTCCGCAGGCGCTTTCCGATGGTATCGTGCTACCGCCGGATCCGGAAAGCGACATGTACAAGGCGATCTGGGACGGCATGAACAATGGCTGCTACGCCATGTCTCTGGTCGGCCTCGGCATCGCCTACAACAAGAATATCGTTCCGGAAGCCCCGGAATGGGAGGATATGTGGGATCCGGAATATAACGGCATGATCGCCGTTGCCCAGTATCCGGGCTCGGAAGGCGATGGCCTGATCGGCGTCGCAGCACGCCTTGCCGGCGCCGATGAGCACGATCCCGATGCCGCTTTCGAAAAGCTTCAGGGCCTGAAGCCGATTGCGATGACCTATACCAATCTCGATGAAGTCTTCGCCATGATGGATGCCGGTGAAGTGGCCATGGCGCCGATGATCTCCGGTTACGTGCTTTCGGCGCTGAAGGAACATCCCGATATCGGCTTCTCCTTCCCGACGGAACCTGGCCCGGTTCTGGTGCGTGACATGTTGTGCCTGGTGAAGGACAGCCCTGAGCCCGAACTGGCCAGGATGTTCGCGGAAAAGGCACTCGGCGTTGCAAACCAGACCGACTATGCCGAGCAGATATTCTTTGGCCCGACCAATTCGCAAGTCGAGCTCTCGGAAGAAGCTTCGGCAGACGTGATCGACACGCCGGAAGAGGTCGAGAGCCTGGTGCAGCTTGACTGGCCGTATGTCATTGAGCAGCGCAGCGACTGGACCCAGCGCTGGAACAAGGAACTGCTCGAACAGTAAGCGTCGCGATCATTGCCGCCGCGCCGTAACCGACGCGGCGGCGTTCACCCTTTCGGTGATGCTGCAATCCGGTAGATGTGATTTCCATGAACAAACGGGCGCTCATGTTGCTGATGCCGGCACTTATTCTGTCGGGCATCGTCTTTCTGCTTCCCTTCCTGTGGCTGTTCGTCACCAGTTTCAGGCTGCAGGGGAAAGGCTCGCTGTTGATAGCGGAGGGGTTTTCGGCGGCCAATTATGGAAGACTGGTTTCCGACAGCTATTTTGCCGAGGTTTTCTTCCGGACGATCTGGATGAGCGCTGCGGCCACCCTCATTTCGCTCGTCATAGCACTGCCGATGGCGCGCCAGATTGCCGTCAGCGCCGGGCGCGCCAAGGGCCTGCTGCTTGCGCTCATTCTGGTGCCGCTCGTCTCCGGCGCGCTCCTGCCCACGCTCGGCATGCTGCATCTTCTGGGGCCTCTCGGCGTCGTCAACTCCATCCTGAAGGACCTCGGGCTGATTACCCGCAGCGTCAAATTTCTCGGCACGACACCGGGCGTCATCATCGGCCTGGTGCAGGCCTTCCTGCCGCTGATGCTGCTGCCACTCGTCAATGCACTCTCGCGCCTGCCGAAGGATGTGGAGGCGGCGGCCGAAACGCTTGGCGCGCCGACATTGATCGTGTGGCGCCGGGTCATCCTGCCGCTGATCGCGCCGGGTATCATCGCAGGCTCCGTGCTGGTGTTCTGCGCCTCGCTGACCGCCTTCGTCACGCCGCAGATCCTCGGCCAGGGCAAGATCGCGACCTTCGGCACCATGGCCTATCAGCAGGCCTCGCTGGTGCTTGACTGGCCGTTTGCTTCGGCCATCGCCGTGGTCATGCTGGCAATTCTCGGGCTTGGCCTTGCCATCGGCTCGTTCGCCGCGAAACGGCTCGCCCGGAGGCCTGCATGAAAACCTATGGCTTTGCCGTTTCGGCCCGCTTTGTCTGGACCGTCCTCGCCTTCGTCTTCCTTTTGGCGCCGATCGCGGTGCTGATCTTTGCGTCCTTCGACGATGCGAGCTTCTTCCGCTTTCCGCCGAATTCCTATTCGCTCCGCTGGTATGAGGCGGCCATCGAAAGCCGGGAATATAGAAGCGCGCTGTCAGTCTCGCTGCTTGTTGCGGTGCTTGCGGGCTTTATCGCCGTCCTCTTCGGCGCGATGGCAGCCTTTGCGCTGGTGCGTTACAAGCCTGCCGGCGGACGGATCGTCGAAGCGATCCTGATGACGCCGCTGGTGCTGCCGCTGATTGTCTGGGCGATTGCGCTTCTGCAGATCTATTCGAAACTTGGCATGTCCGGCACGCTGCCGGCGCTGGTGCTTGCCCATGCGGTGATCACCATGCCGTTTTCCGTGCGCATCATGGTCTCGACCTTTGCCGATCTCGATCCGCTGCTGGAACAGGCCGCCGCCACGCTCGGCGCCTCTCCCGGACGTGTGGTCCGGCGCATCACGCTGCCGCTTGCCATGCCGGGACTTGTCTCTTCCGCCGCCTTCTCGGTTCTGATCTCCTTCAACGATGTGATCGTCTCCTCGCTGATCGCGGGCGCGCGCTGGATAACCTTTCCGGTCAGGCTTTATGCCCAGCTTCGAAGCCAGGGCATCGATCCGATCACGCTCGCCATCGGCTCGGCGATTGTCGCCTTTATCCTTGTCGCCGCGCTGATCGGCGAATTCATGTTCAAATGGTCACGCCGTCTTTGAGAAAGATCGAATAATGTCCGAAGAATACCGCTATCTCAAAACCATGCCGCATTTCGTGCGCGACGGCGTGCCGCTGCTCACCGGCTTCAAGCGCGATCGTATCGCTCCTTATGTGGTGCTCGCCGTCAAGGATCCGCTGGTCGTCGGCGACGGCGCGGAGGAAGATTCCCTTGCCGCCGCTCTCGACAATGGCGAAGTCGCAGCCAGGACCGGCCTCTTCACCACGGTGACCGGCACCTATGAAGGCGCGCCGGTCTCGATCGTTTCCGGCGGCTCCGGCTCGCCCGAGGCGGAGCTTGCGCTGATGGATCTCTTCAACTTCACAGATTGCACCACAGTCATCCGCATTGGCGGCTGCGGCGCGTGGAGCCCGAAGGTCGGCGTCGGCGATATCGTGATCTCGTCTGGCGCCGTGCGCGACGAAGGCATGACCAAAGCCCATGTGCGCGCCGAATACCCGGCTGTTGCCGACTGGCAGGTGGTGAGCGCGATGAAGGTTGCGGCCGATCAGGTCGGGCATCCCTATCACATCGGCATTACCCGTTCGGGCGACAGCGAATATTGCGGTTGGGGCAAGCCGGGGCCGGGCGGCTATCTGCAGGAAGACCACAAGCAGATCATCGATTACTGGAGCCGCGCCGGCGTGCTCAATACCGACCGCGAGGCCGCCGCGATCCTGACGCTCTGCGGCCTTTACGGCCGTCGTGGCGGCGCGGTCTGCTCGGTCGGCGACAATGTGGTGACCGGCGAATTGCACAAGTCTGGCTCCGGCCAGACGGCCGCGATAACGGTCGGCCTTTCCGCCCTTGCGCGCCTCTTCCGGGAGGACGCTGATGCCTGAGCCGCGCGCGCCCGACCATCTGGTAATCCAGAAGGTGATGAAGAAGTATGGCAGCGGCGAGCCGGCGCTGAAGAGCGTGTCGCTCAATGTGCGCAAGGACGAGTTCCTGGCGCTGCTCGGCCCCTCCGGTTGCGGCAAGACCACGCTCTTGAAGATCATCGCCGGCCT
>NZ_DEPM01000249.1:24502-32194 GCF_002358775.1 Martelella sp. UBA3392 | reverse complement strand
TCCACGCCTGCCGGCCCCAATCGCGCAATCTTTCCGTCACCCCTCGCCCGCCCGGCTTTTTCCATGGCCGCCCTTTACAAAGCCGGCTCTCTTCCCCGATATCCGAAGCATCCCAAGATATGAGGTTTCCCGCCATGTTCTTTGCTTCCGACAACTGGTCCGGCGCCCACCCCGCCATCGGCGCTGCGCTGATGCGCGAACAATCCGGCTACGCCAATGCCTATGGCACCAGCGCGCTCGACCGCAAAATCGAGGCGAAGTTCAACGATGTGTTCGAGCGCGAGGTCGCGGTGTTCTTCGTCGGCACCGGCACGGCGGCCAACTCGCTGGCGCTTTCCTCCGTCGGCCGGCCGGGCGGCGTGGTGTTCTGCCACAAGGACGCCCATATCGCCAATGACGAGGGCGGCGCGCCGGAATATTTCACAGGCGGCGGCAGGCTGGCCACGGTTTCGGGTGACAGCGGCAAGATGAACCCCGCGGAGCTGAAGCGGATGATTGCGCGCTATCCTGCCGATTTCATCCATCATGGCCAGCCGATGGCGGTATCGCTGACCCAGTCCACCGAGGTCGGCACCGTCTACGCGCTGGACGAGATCGACGCGATCACCGCTGAGGCGAAGGCGCATGGCCTGCCGGTCCACATGGACGGCGCGCGCTTTGCCAATGCGCTGGCGGCCCTTGACGTCACGCCCGCCGAGATGACGTGGAAGCGCGGCGTTGACATCCTCTCCTTCGGCGGCACCAAGAACGGCTGCTGGTGCGCCGAGGCGATCGTGTTCATGAACCCCGACCAGGCCCGCGACATGCCGTTCATCCGCAAGCGCGCCGCCCACCTGTTCTCCAAGACCCGCTTCATCTCCGCCCAGTTCGACGCCTATCTCGAAGGCGGGCTCTGGCTCGACCTTGCCCGCCATTCCAACGCCATGGCGGAGCGGTTGCGACAGGCCTTCCGCGCGGCAAAATCCGCCCGGCTTGCCTGGGAGACTGCCTCCAACGAGGTGTTCATCATCCTGCCGGAGGACGCGGCGGACGCCGCCCGCAAGGCCGGCGCGCAGTTCCACAACTGGCCGACGCCCGCCGACCAACCGGACCTCATCGGCGAAGGCGAGGCCCTGATCCGCTGCGTCACCAGCTTTTCGACCGAGGAGCAGGAAATCGATCGCTTCGTGTCGTTTCTGTAGAGAGGGCCCCGGTTCGCACCGGCCCGTCTAGATCTCCCGTTCAAAGCGCTCACGCCCCCATCACGGACCGGTCATCCGCCGTGAGGGGATGATGACGCGCCATTGATTTCCAGTTGAAGCGCCTCTTTGCCACACTTCATCACGCAAGGCCGACCTTGCTTACAACCGATGAAGAGGAGAGCTTCATGTCCAAGACTTCAAAAATCAGCGCGGCAACACTTGCAGGCGCGCTCGCCGTCGCCGCCGGCGCGATTGCAACCACCACGCCAGCCCAGGCCGCCAACGTCAAATGCTACGGCGTTGCCATGGCCGGCCAGAACGATTGCGCCGCCGGCCCCGGCACCACCTGCGCCGGCACCTCCAAGGTCGATTACCAGGGCAATGCCTGGAAATATGTCGAGGAGGGCACCTGCACCGAGATGATGCTGCCCGGCGACCGGATGGGCTCGCTGGAAGCGCTCGACCGCGACCTGCCGGCAATGTGAGCCCCGCCGCCGGCGTCCCCCCACGCCGGCGGTCTTTTTCCCGGAGGCGACGATGAACGCGATATCCAGAAAATTCGAAAGCCACGGCGTCATTCCCGCCCGCGCCGGCGCCGGTTTCAAGACCGCCCATGCCGATGCCATTCTCGCCGACGCCTATCGCGTCGGCTTTCTGGAGGTGCATGCGGAAAACTATATGGGCGAAGGCGGCCATCCGCACCGCATCCTCACCCGCATGCGCGCCGATTTTCCGCTGTCGATCCACGGCGTCGGCATGTCGATCGGCGCACCCGGCGGGCTTGATCGCGCCCATCTCGCCCGGCTGAAGCGGGTGGTGGAGCGCTATGAGCCCGGCCTCGTGTCCGAGCATCTCGCCTGGTCGACCCATGAAAGCGCCTATTACAACGACCTGCTGCCGCTGCCCTATACCGAGGAAACGCTGGCGCTGGTCGCCGCCCATGTCGATGAGGTCCAGAGTGCCATCGGGCGGACCATCCTGCTCGAAAACCCGTCCACCTATGTCGCCTTTGCCGAAAGCGCGATCCCCGAGACCGAATTCCTGGACGAGATCGCCCGGCGCAGCGGCTGCGGCCTGCTGCTCGACGTCAACAACGTGCATGTCTCCGCCATCAACAACGGCTTTGACGCCATAGATTATCTGAAGGCCTATCCGCTGGAGCGGGTTGGCGAGATCCATCTCGCCGGCCATGCCGAGGACAGCGACGATAACGGCGCGCGCCTGCTGATCGACGCCCACGACCGGCCGGTGGCCGATGCCGTCTGGGCGCTTTACGAATTTGTCCTGAAACAGGCCGGCCCGCTGCCGACGCTGATCGAATGGGACAATGACGTGCCCGACTGGCCGGTGCTGAAGCGCGAGGCTAAGATCGCCGACGCGATGATTGCCGACCATGCCGGCCGCTCCCTGCTGGGGGCGCGTCATGGCTGAGCCAGCGAGAACACAGCCGCCGCGCACAGGATTTCCGGCGTTCGCCGCAAGCCTGATGCGGCCCGACGCCGGCATCCCCGCGGGCGTGATCAACCCGCTCGGCGGGCGAGCCGACAAGCGCTACGCGGTCTACCGCAACAATGTCGCGATGAGCCTGAAGGGCGCACTTGGCGATATTTTCCCGGTGACGCGGCAGGTTGCGGGGCAGCGCTTCTTCGATGCCATGGCGCTTGAATTTCTGGCGGGAAACCCGCCCCGTTCGCCGATCCTTGCCGAGTACGGCCGCGACTTTCCGGATTTCGTGGCCGGTTTCGAACCGGCGCGACGTCTGTTCTTTCTCGCCGATCTGGCAAGGCTGGAGCGGGCCTGGCTCGATGCCTATCACGCCGCCGACTGCCCGCCGCTTCCACCCGAAACGCTTCTGTCGCGCGATCCGGAGGCGTTGATGGCAACGCGGCTTTGCCCCCATCCCGCCGCCCGGCTTCTGGAGCTCGGCTCCGCCGCGGCCAGCATCTTTCTCAGAACAAAGGCCGGGGAAAGCCTGAAGGGCCTCGCCCCTTCGCCCGCCGAAACCGCCTTGATCGCCCGTCCGCATTACGATGTCGCCGTCCATCGCGCCACACCCGGCGAAGCCGCCTTTATGAAGGCGCTATTCGAGGGCGAACCGATCGGCGAGGCAGCCGAGCGCGCAGGTGAAGACGATGACGGCTTCGATCTCTCGTCGGCCTTTGCGCTGGCGCTCACCACCGGCGCATTCGCCGCGATAAGCCCGGAGGATGCCCCTTGATGAACCTTCTCCATCGCCTTTGCGGGCTTTACAGCGGCACCGCCAAAGCCCTCGAGCGGGGCTTGGCCTTCTGGCTGCCCGGATTGCTCGCCCGCTTCGTTTTCGCCGCCACGCTCTGGTTCTACTTCCTGAATTCGGCGCTGACGAAGGTCGGGCCCGGGTTCGCCGGCTTCTTCATGGTGCGCGACAGCGCCTATTACCAGATCGCGCTGCCGGCCGTGGAGGCCGCCGGCGGCGACATCTCCCAGGTGCCGTTCTTCTGGCATCTGGTGGTCTATCTCGGCACCTATGCCGAATTCCTGCTGCCGCTGATGGTGGTGTTCGGCGTGCTGACGAGGCTCACGGCGCTCGGCATGGCGATCTTCATCGCCGTCCAGACCGTGGTGGACATCACCGTCCACCAGGTCGGGCCGGAGACCATCGGCGCGCTGTTCGACCGCTTCCCGGATGCCGTTATCCTAGACCAGCGCCTGCTATGGCTGTTCCCGCTCGCCTATCTGGTTATCTACGGACCCGGCCTGATCTCGGTGGACGGTTTGGCGGGCCGCATCCTTTGCAGGCGATAGACGCAAAAACGGCGCCCCTCGCGAGAGGAGCGCCGCCCGTTCATCTCAACCGCGCTGATCAGGCCGCGGTTTTCTCACTGTTCTTGCCGACATCGGCGGAGATCATTCTGGTCTGGTCGCCGTCGCGGGTTTCGATCGCGATGCGACGGGGCTTCATGGCTTCGGGGATGTTGCGCAGAAGCGCCACGTGCAGGATGCCGTTCTTCAGGCTGGCGCCGCGCACTTCCATGTGGTCGGCGAGCTGGAACCGGCGTTCGAAGGCGCGCTTGGCAATGCCGCGATAGAGATATTCGCGACCGTCATCAGCTTCTTCCTCGGCCTTTTCGCCACGCACCGTCAGCACGTTGGCATGGGCTTCGATCGAGAGTTCGTTTTCGCCGAAACCGGCTACGGCCATGGTGATCTGGTAGTCGTTTTCACCGGTGCGCTCGATATTGTAGGGCGGATAGGTGGGGGCCTGTTCAGGCTGGCCTACGGTATCAAGCAGGTTGAAAAGCCTGTCGAAACCGACAGTGGAACGATAAAGGGGCGAAAAATCGACGTTACGCATGTTGTCCTCCTTTGAGCGACGAGTTTGCGATTTATTCCCGGCAATCCCGAGACCGGCGATTACCTGGAACGGTTACGGACCCGAGCTTCGGCGTCCGACGCGATTTATCTGGGATTTTGCCGATATTTTTTCAAGAGTTTTGCCGCCCGCAAACGCCACGCAACTTCGAACACGCTATCCGCGATTGCAGATGGCGCCAACTCGCCTTATGGATGAACGGGAAATGAATGCCGTATTGCAGCTCCGTTCAGGGGGAATGGGGCATTCGTTTCCTCGCCGGGAACTACGGCGCACCCGTCCCGGCACCGTTGTCGCTCTTGACCCAGCGGCGGCGGGAACCTTGGCCGGAACCGAGCCGCTTTTACCCCTGTTCAAGCGGATGGTTCCGGTCCTTTTTTTCGGTAATTCCACAATCAGGGCCGTCAATTCAGCCGTTGAGCACCGCAAGCGCCGCCGCGTGCAGCGCCGGCGTCGCGGCGGCAACGATGTCCCCGCCATCTTCCGCCCGTCCGCCGTTGGCCGTCGTGACCACGCCGCCCGCCTGTTCGATGATCGGGATCAGCGCGCCTATGTCATAGGGCTTCAGCCCGGTTTCCACCACCAGATCGACGAAACCCGCCGCCAGCAGGCAATAGGCATAACAATCCGTGCCGTAGCGGGCGAGACGCACATGCGCCTCGAGCCGGTCGTAGCCTGCCTGAAGGTGGCCGGCGATGATGCGCGGCGATGTGGTGAACATCACCGCGTCTTCAAGCGCCTCGCATCGCCGCGTCTTCAGAATACGCGGCCCGCCCGGGCCGGCATAATGGCTCTGCCCGCCATCGGCGAAATAGCGCTCGCCGGTAAAGGGCTGGTCCATCAGGCCCATCATGGCCCGGCCATTGCGGTAGAAGCCGATCAGCGTGCCCCAGACCGGCACGCCGGAGATAAAGGCCCGCGTGCCGTCGATCGGGTCGATGACCCAGACATGTTCACGCTCCAGCCCCTCCGCGCCGTGCTCCTCGCCGAGAATGCCGTGATCGGGATAGTGCTCGCCGATCAGCGTCCGGATCGCCCGTTCTGCCGCCCGGTCGCCTTCCGTCACCGGATCGAAACCGCCGGCCAGCTTGTTGTCGACATCGAGCCCGGAGCGAAACCGCGGCAGGGTCTCGGCGGCGGCGGTGGCGGCGAGCGTCTCGAAGAAATTGCGGTCGGGCAGCATGTCATGTCCTTCGGTTCGGTATTGGTCTGTATTCGCGCGTATCGCCCGAATTCACGCGCCCCGCCACAGTCTGATGGAAAGAAAATGGAGTTGGATCGGGAAAACGGCTCCGCCGGGAAGCAAACCCGCGTAAAAAATGGGCTATACGCGTAAAAATTAGACATTGGTCGATGATGCGCAAATATCAGGCAAATTTGCTTGACAGTCATCAACCCGTCATCTAAGGTTCAATTACAGTCTTTCGACTGTGAATACCCTCCTTGGGTGTTTCCTCCCTAGACTTAACCGCGCCACAAGCGCGGTTTTTTTTGGCAGAATCATTCCGCCGCAAGGCCGGGCGCCTCCCCCTCCGCAATCAGGAACGCCGCGAACTCGCCGATGAACAGGTTGACCGCCTGCTTGACCGCGACGAATTCCGGCTTCTTCTGCAGGCTCGCCTCATCGGCATAGAGCCGGCGCGAGATCTCGATCTGCAGCGCGTGGCAATCGGCTGCCGGGCGCCCGTAGTGCTCGGTGATGAAGCCGCCGGCATATGGCTTGTTGTAGGCGGTGGAAAAACCCATGCCCTCCAGGATCGAGATCGCGGCATAGGCGATCGCCGCCGAGGCGCTGGTGCCGTAGCGGTCGCCGATGATGAAATCCGGTCGCCGGCGATGCCCCCCGACCGACACCGTTCCGGGCATGGAGTGGCAGTCGATCAGCACCGCCCGGCCGAAATTGCGCCGCGTCTCCTGCAGCAGCGCCTTGAGGCTCTGGTGATAGGGCCGGTAAATCCACTCGATCCGCGACAGCCCCTCCGCCACATCGAGCGGCGCGTCATAGATCGGCATGTTCTCCGCCACGATCTTCGGAATGGTGCCGAGCCCGCCGATAACCCGCGGCGAAACCGCGTTGACATGAGCGGGCAGCGGGCCGGAAAACATCCGCGGGTCCAGTTCGAACGGCTCGCGATTGACATCGAGAAAGGCGCGGGGAAAGAACGCCCGCTGCAACGGCGCGCCAAAGGCGGGCGCGGCCGAAAACAGCTCGTCGACATAAAGATCCTCCGAGCGGCGAATCTGCTGCGCATCAAGCCGCGAGGCGGCCAGGAATTCGCGAGTATAGACCCGGCCCGAATGCGGCGAGTTGAAGACAAGCGGCAGGGTCTGCGTCTCGGGGCGGATCACCTCGAAGAACACGTTCCGGCCATCGCCGTCCGCCTGACGCTCCTGTCTGCCCAGCTCTGTCACCCTTGCTCCTTCGGCGCTTCAATGGATGAAATCTAGGACGCCCGGCCCCTCCTGCCAAGACGCCTTGCGGGCGCTTGAAAAGTTTGGGACCGTCTTTATTGCTTGTTTACGACAGAGGGTCTATCAGACCGTTAATATGCGCCGGAATGGTTGAGCTGATGCTGATGAAAATCCTGCTTGCGGAAGATGACGATGACATGCGCCGTTTTTTGGTGAAGGCGCTGGAAAAGGCGGGCTACCAGGTCGCCGCTTTCGACAATGGCGCAAGCGCCTATGACCGGCTGCGCGAGGAACCGTTCTCGCTGCTTCTGACCGACATCGTCATGCCGGAAATGGACGGGATCGAACTGGCGCGGCGCGCCACCGAGCTCGACCCCGACCTCAAGGTGATCTTCATTACCGGCTTCGCCGCCGTGGCGCTGAATGCCGATTCGCAGGCCCCGAAGGATGCCAAGGTGCTTTCCAAGCCGTTCCACCTGCGCGATCTGGTCGACGAGGTTGAAAAGGTGCTGGCCGCCTAGAGCATCGGGCGAAAAAGTGGAATCCGGTTTTTCGACAACCCGATGCGTCAAAACAAACACCTAGATCATCGGGCGGTTCAGATTAACCGACCGATGATCTAAGTGGCCTACAGCCCCCGTCAAAAAAGCTTCAGAAATAAGTTGACGCCGCCGCCAAATTTTGGAATACACCGCGCCACGGATGGGCGTGTAGCTCAGCGGGAGAGCACTACGTTGACATCGTAGG
>NZ_DEPM01000249.1:0-24193 GCF_002358775.1 Martelella sp. UBA3392 | reverse complement strand
TACGTTGACATCGTAGGGGTCACAAGTTCGATCCTTGTCACGCCCACCATCCCATTGACGGAATTTGAAGGGCTTTCGCATATGCGGAAGCCTTTTCGCGTTTTGGCCGCCCGGTCCAGGCGAATAGGAATCAGCACATATTTCGCTTATCGCTTTTCGCGCAAGTCAGGCGATTCCCCCTGGCGGCGAAATGCGATAGGTCTTTTCCAGCCGCCGCCCCATTCATCCCGGAGCGCGGCGGGCTGAGGGAATGGACATGGCATTTTGCGTTTTGAGTTTCGATATCGGCGGCACGTCGATCCGGGCGGCGACCGCCATTGATGGCGGCGCGCCGGGTGAGGTTTCGCGCTTCGATACGCCCGCGCATGACCGCGAGGCGTTTCTCGCGCGCCTTGCCGGCATTGCCGCGGACCTCCCGCAAAAACCCGACGCGATCGCGATATCGCTTGCCGGCGTGGTCGATCCCGGGACCGGACGGATGATCGTCGCCAACATTCCGGCGATCCACGATACCGATCTTGCCGCCGATCTCGAAGCGCTGACCGGCATTCCGGTCGTGATTGCCAATGACGCCGATTGCTTTGCCGTGGCCGAGGCCGTGTTCGGGGCCGGGCGGGGCCACGAGATCGTGTTCGGCATCATTCTCGGCACCGGCGTCGGCGGCGGGCTGGTTTCCGGCGGACGGCTGATTAATGCCGGCGGCGGCTTTGCCGGCGAATGGGGCCACGGGCCGATCGCGCCGACCATGGCGGGCGGCATCGCGATACCGCATTTTGCCTGCGGCTGCGGCCTTTCAGGCTGCCTCGACACCGTTGCCGGCGCTCGCGGCATCGAGCGGCTGCATGCCCATCTTCACGGCGCTCCGCTCGATTCGAGGGCCATCCTGGATGCGTGGCGGGCGGCGGAGGTCGCGGCGACCCGCACCGTCAGCGTCTATCTCGATCTCATCGCGGGGCCGCTCGCGGTCTGCGTCAACCTGACCGGGGCCACCATCGTGCCGGCCGGCGGCGGGCTCGCAGGCGCCCACGATCTGCTTGCGGCAATCGACGAGGCGGTGCGTCCGCTCACGCTATGGAAGTTCGACCGGCCGCTGGTGGTGCCCGCCGCAAGCGGGGCCGAACCCGGCCTGGCGGGCGCCGCGGCCATCGCCTTTCAAAAGCAGGCTCAATCCTCGTAGCGGCCGTAGCGGGTCAGCATCGCCTTGGTGGCGATCCCGAGCAGCACCGAGAAGATCACCAGCGCCAGCGAGAACGACATCGTGTTGGTGGAGAACCAGTTTGTCGCCACCAGGCGGATGTTGCTGATGGAGAACGGCGTATCGAAGATGAAGTCGGTCGCGCCGATGCCGACATTGTCGATCACCCCGGTATTGCGGTTATAGGTCGTGACCCTTCCCTGCACGGCATCCCAGTGCTGGCGCTTCATCAGCGCGGCCATGCCGTTGGAAAGGTTTTCCTGAGACGGCGCCGAAATCATCGTCCAGGCCCCGTCGCTGTTCGGGCTCGGCTCCTGCGCGATGATCATCGAGATCGAGTTCGGCGGCAGATAGTCGGAATCCGGGCGCGGCAGGAAGCGCAGCGTTTCGAAGGACAGGTCGTAATTGCGCTTGAGATATTTCTCGACCTCGAAGATCCAGTTGTACCAGCCGGCCGTCACCTGCTCGTCCCACTGCTCGATCGTGGTTTCCGGCGCTTCGTTGTAATTGGCCTCGCCGCCGACCTGCTGCGTCCACACGCTGCGGCTGGTCTGCGAGATCTGGGTCTGGCGGAGCGCCTGCGCCGGCAATTGCCCGATGGAGCCAAGGAAGATCGCGTCACCCTCACCCACATCCTCGACCGAATGCACCACATCCACCGGAATCTGGGCGCGGGCGGCATTGGCAAGCTTGGCGACGAAATCGGATGCGGAGGCAAGCGTATCCGGGCTGAGATTGTCGATATAGAGCGGGATGCGCGCCTTATCGCGCGAATAGGGAAAGCCCGTGCCGCTGGTGGCCCACAGGTCCGGCACCTGCGCGACGCGGCCGAAATTCGGCATGACGAATTCGGTCGTGTCGAACACGGCGAAGCGCGGCGTGTCGTCGGCCGTCGCGCCCGGCAGGCAGGCGGCGTCTTCCTTGGTCATAAGTGCTGCTTCCAGCACGATCTTGTTCACGCCCGGCTTCATGTGGCGCATGGTGAAGCGCACCGGCGTGCGCCGGAGCACCGCACCGTTGACCGTGCTGATCGGCCATGTGGCGGCAAGCTGATCGTTGACGAACACGTGCAGCCGGCTTCCCGGCAGCACGATCGGCCCGTAGGCGGCGTCGAGCATCAGCCGCGCCTCGCCATAGGCGTCGGCGTAGAAATCGGCGGGCAGGCCGATGGTGAATTCGGCGCGGAACACGCGGCCCGAAAACTCCTGGGTCGGAATGCCGAGCTGCTCGAAGGTCAGCGTCTTGTGACCGGTCAGAAGCTGGGTGTCCTGCTTGCGCCAGGAATGCGTGGAATAGGCCTCGTCCTTCATCGCGGCGCTGCGGGCGGCAGGCTCCGTGATGCCGTCGATCAGCGGGCCGATCCGCTGCCAGGACGGCGCGACCAGAACCAGCACGCTCTGGCCGAGCGCGTTGGTGCCGATGAAACGCGCCGATTGCGCCGTGCCGATATCCGGCAGCGCATCGCCGAGCAGCGGGCGAAGCTCATCCGGCGTTCCGACATAGACCGGCAGCACGCCGGAAGCGAATTTCACCGGTTCGGAGGTGGAATAGGTGAAATAGGTGTTCGGCATGTCCGACAGCAGAGCGAGGCCCTGCGCCAGTTCCAGCAGCGGATCGCCGGCGATCGTATCGGCAAGGCCAGGTGCCACGATGTGAAACTGCGTCCGCCCGATCGCATCGACGCCGACCGCGCGGATATCGCCGATCGAGGAAAGTTCGGCGGTCGCCGCGTCGCCGAAGATCAGAAAGGTTCGTTCCGGGTCGATGTCGGTCCACAGGTCGTAGGTCGAATCGAGGTCGCAATCGGTGCGGTGACGCTGCTTGAACTTGATCGAGAACTGGTTGTAGCCCGGTTTCAGAACGCCGGCGGGCACCTCGAAGCGCAGGTCGGACTTGCGCTCGGACGAGTCGAGCGGCGGCGCTGCGATTTCGACATTGTTGAAGGCGATCGACAGCTTGGAATATTCCGGGGCAATGAAGATCGAGTTCTGATAGCCGATATTGAATTGCGAGGCCGATTTCGCCTGTGCCTCGGTCAGATAGACGGACCAGGCCCGTTCGCCGTTTTCGCCCTCGAGCCGCATCTGGTCGGCCGGCACGATATAGCGGAAAAACGGCACCGTTTCGGCAACCGGCTCGGGCGCGGCGGCGGGCGAAGCGGGCGTAGGCGGGGCAGAGGGCGCGCGCGGAAGCGGCCCGGAGCCGTCGCTGCCCATGTCGAAAGGCGCCGCGGTAGACGACGAACCTGGCGGCGTTGTCGTCTGTGCCGAGACGAGGGGAATGCCGGCCAGAATAAATGCCAGAAAAAGCAGGATCCGTTTCATCAGCTCTTGCCCTTCGCCCGCGCGGCGCCGCCGCCCGTGTTCGGCTGATACTTCCCGATGAAATAGCTCATGCCGCGGCCCATCTGTCGCAACGACATCTTGATGAACCAGAATGTGCCGGCAAGCGTGCCGGGGTCGTTCTTGCGCGATTGCAGAAGCTGCTGCCAGCGCTCCGAATTGGCGAACATCAGATCGGAAACCACCGAATAATGCAGGCTGGACACCGGCGCGTAGCGGCAGCCGACCATGGCCAGTTCGCCGAGCGAGCGGGCGTGGCGGATCATCACCGGCACCTCGCCGGCATCGCCGCCGCGATGCGGCTCGACCCGGAGCAGCGCATGGGTGCCGGGGCGCAGGCGGTCGAGATCGCGCACCTGGACCTGAAGCCCCGCGCCGTCGGTCGAGACATCCTCGATCGTGCCGCGATAGACGCTGTCGCCGATCACCAGTTCGCAGCGACGCGACATCTTGATGCGCCGCGCCTTCTGGCGTTCGCCGGCCTCCGAGACGACGCCGAGCGCTGCCGCCGTCAGGAACAGGTTGAGGAAGTTCCAGCCGCCCACCACCCAGGTGACGCCGGCGAGATAGGGCTCGGCATAGAGCCGGTAGACCATCATCACGCTGGCGGCGACGAATATGAAGAAGATGATGAAGAACGGCCGGCTGATTTCGGAAAGCCGGCTGTGCTCGATCGACTCGTCCTTCGCCGTCACCTTGAAGGACGGCTTCTTGGGATTGATGATTGCCGAAACCACCGCCGGCATCAGGTGAACCGTCTGGATGTATTCGTAAAGCTCGGAAATCCAGGGCCAGCGGAACTGACCGAACAGGTAGTTCTGTATGAGCATGTTCACGATCAGATAGGACAGCGTATAGGCCAGGAACTCGCCGCCGGAGGCGTCGAAGATCTGCAGGCCGAAGAACAGGTAGCAGAGCGGCGCGATCATGAACGAGGCGCGCGCGAACGGAAACAGCCAGAACAGGTTCGACGACATGTAGCAAAGCCGCTGCGGCAAGGTGAGGCCGCGCAGGAGCAGCGGAAACTTGAACCGGAGGATCTGCATCATCCCCTGCCCCCAGCGGCTGCGCTGGCCGATGAACGAGGAGAAGGTTGCGGGCTGGAGCCCGGCAATCAGCGGGCGGTCGACATAGACGCTGTTCCACCCGTTGGAATGCAGTTCGACGGCGGTTTCGCAGTCCTCGGTGATCGACACGCCGGAAAAGCCGTTCACCGAATTCAGCGCCTCGCGGCGCAGCACCGCGGCGGAGCCGCAGAAGAACGAGGCGTTCCACTTGTCGAGGCCGCGCTGGATGATGCCGTAAAACATTTCGTTCTCGCTCGGCATCATTTCATAGGTTCTGAGATTGCGCTCCAGCGGATCCGGATTGATGAAGAAATGCGGCGTCTGGACTAGGAAGAGCCTGGGGTCTTCCATGAAATAGCCGACCGTTTCCTGAAGGAAGTCATTGGCCGGCGCATGGTCCGCGTCAAACACCACGATCAGGTCGCCGGTGGTGTATTGAAGCGCGTGGTTCATGTTGCCCGCCTTGGCGTGCTCGTTGCGCGGACGGGTAATATAGCCGACGCCGAGTTCGGCGCAGATCTGCCTCAGTTCGCGATGACGCGTCTGGGCAAGGCTCGCCTCCACCAGGTTCTTGGAGTTGCGCTTCTGCTCGGTGCCGCCATCGTCAAGCAGGTAGACCTTGAGCTTCTCCGCCGGATACTCCATGGCCTTGGCCGCGGCGAGCGTATGGGCCAGCATCGTCGAGTCCTCGTTATAGGACGGGACGTAGACGTCGACATAGGGCAGGTCGCCCTCAAGCTTGCCCCAGCGCGGGCGCACCGGCAGCGGCAGCGCGACCACGAACAGGCTGAGCGCCAGCATGCCCACGGAAAACATCTCGGCGCAGTAAAGCAGCACGCCCGGTATGAAGTTCTGCAGCTCGGTGATCGGCGGCAGCGTGCTGGTGGTGCGCCAGAACACGTAGCGCAGCACGATCGACGTGCCGAAAGCCAGCGCGATCAGCCGCCAGTTGCCCTCGGCATGCATCTGCTTGAGGACCAGCATCACCGCCACGGCGACAAAGCTCACCACGATCTGGGTTCGAAGATCGATCGGGAGCGTGACGAGGCCGAGAATAAAGATCGCGGTAATAATCCAGGCAATGGTAATTGCGATCTTGCGCATTAAACAGGTCCTTACGAACGGAGTATTCCGGACTTATACGCAAGAAAACTAAAAATTGTCTTGCGCGGATATAGTTTTTTTCCGGCGTCGCACGGCAGCGCGGCCCGTGCCGTCATTGCTTGCCCGCCCTATCCGTCTGATTTTTAGCAATTTTGCGGTCCGATGGCGATATCCGCCAGAGCGGAAGCTCCGGTCCCTTCCCCTCAAACCGCCGCCGAAAACTACTCGCAGCTTACCGTCGTCGAACCCGGCAGCAGGCGGCACGGCGGCGCCGGGATTGACCGGCTGGACGACGCCGGCGCGGCGAAGCCCGTCGCAGCCGAGCTGGCCGGCGCTGTCGTCGACGAGGCGGCGGCTGGACGCGCGGGAACCGGGATGCTGGTCGAGGCCGGCGCGGAGGTCGGAGCGCCGATCGTCGGCGAGACAGTCGACGGCACGGCACTTGCCGATGCCGCGGGCGTTTGCCTTCCAGGCGCCGGGATGGTCGAGGCCGGCGCGCCCGCTGCGGGCAGGCCGGGCGTATAGGCCCCGGGCATGGCGGGCGTGCTGGCATAACCGGCCGACGGCAGGCTTCCCGGCGGCAGGCGCACGACATCGACATTGATCTCGTCGCCGGTTGCGACCGGACGGGTCGTGACACGGGTCACCGGCGCGGTGCTGGCGGAGGAGGATTTCAGCACCTTCTCGGTGTCGGCGACGCGTTCGGGCCTCGGGTCATAGGCCTTGCGCGGATAGGTCGGGGCACCGGTCTCGCCCAGAAGCGGCGGCGGGCCGGCCTGCTCGCCATAGGGGTTCCAGCCATAGGCATCGACCGCCGCGGCGATCGTGTAGCCGTACATGATGCCGAGCAGGTCGTCCTCCGAGGCCCCGGCCTCGCAGAAGCGCACCCGCACCTGGATCGTGCCGGCCTGGCCGAAAGCCGCGAGGCTGTCCTGTCCCGGCCTGATCTGCTGCCAGCCATACATGCACAGATCGTCACCCCGGCCATGGCCGAAGGCATAGCCGAACGGGCCGTAATTGTTCTGCACGTAATAGGGCGATCGAACCATGCGCACGCCGGGCAGTTGCTCGCGCATCTCCTCATCGATGCGGCGGTCGGTGATCGACTGATAGGACAGGCTGTTGCCGTTCATGCGCGCATAGTTGCGGGTGCCGAAGAAGACGGCGTGGATCGCGTTCTGGCCGGGGGTGCGCGCATCGGTTCGCAGCATGATCTGCTGGTCGATCGCGTTTGAAAACTGCTCCTCAAGCACGGAGACGATCGCCGGTCCGCCGGGCGGTGGCATGATCACGGCCTCTTCCGGCAGAAGACTGCGCACCGAAGACGTGTACGGCAGCAGATTGCCGGCGCAGCTTGCCAGAAGGCCCGCAACGACGAGGCCCAAAGCCGCGCGGCAGCGGGACCTGATCTGACGGGCAACGGCAATCGACATCTTTAAGCACACCTTGGTTTATCGCCGCCTGGGCGGCAGAAAGCCCGAACCGGTCTTTTGTATTTCACATTCATATTTTTCAGAGTTTGGTAAACAAAGAGCTAACGCGACATCAGGGGAACGCACCGGAAAATTAACAATTTCTCTAAAACTTCGCTGCTATTCGCCCCGTTTTTTAATATTTCTTAACGACAATACGTGTTTGTAGTGAATCAAATGACGTTCGCCGCAAGCCGGATACAGGGACCCGACATGCCAAGCCGCGCAAATTCCGCTGCACCCAAGGTTGAAGGCCTTCGCTATCGCGACAGCGCCGGTGCGGGCGGTGAACACACGGGCAATAATGCGGGCACAGCCGGTTCCGGCACAGGGAACGGCCGCTCGGCCGGAGTATGGATACCATGAAGCTGACTTATGTTGCACTGACGGCAGGCGCGATCGCCATGATCGGTGCAATCAGCATGGGCAGCATGGGCGCGCCCGGCCGCAAGCTTCCGGTCTCCACCGCGCTGGCCGAGCCGACCGAGGCATTCAGCCAGGCCTATGAGCAAATCGTCAACGATGACGCGCCGGCGCCCGCGCCGGTGGCCGAGCCGCGCTTTTCGGCGGTGAACGAGGCCCAGGCCCAGGAGCCCTCCACCAATCTGCGCAATCTGCCCGACAGCCCGACGCCGCAGACCAATGCCTCGACCTCCCAGCCGGCCCAGCAGCCTGCCGCCCAGCCGTCCCAGGAGCCGGAACGCCCGGCGGTCGATGAAAGCGCGCTGCGCTATTTCGCCCAGCAGGGCGACCTGGAACGTCTCCAGGCGGAGATCTCGCGGCTGCGCTCGCTCTATCCCAACTGGACGCCGCCGGCCAATCCGCTGGCCATCGAGGACGGCGAGGACGAGCAGCTCAACGCCATGTGGCAGGCCTATGCGCGCGGCAACTACGCCGAGGTGCGCCAGTTGATCCAGACCCGCCAGACCGAAGAGCCGAACTGGTTGCCGCCGGCCGACCTGATCGACCGCCTGCAGATCGCCGAAAACCGCACCGACCTGCTGAAGGCATCGGAAGACGGCGACTATGAAAAGGTCATTGATCTCGCATCACAATCGCCAAGCATCCTGACCTGCGCGGAAATCAATGTCCTGTGGCTGGTGAGCGAAGCCTTTGCCAAGACCGACAGGCTCAACCGCGCGATGGACAGCTACACCTATATCATGAAGAACTGCGACGTTACGCAGGAGCGCCTCGCCACGCTGCAGAAGGCGCTGGCCGTCATGCCCTATGAGGACATGAAGACGCTGATCAGCTTCGAGCGTCCCGACGAACAGGACATGCCCGAATTTCAGGAGATCAGCGAAAACCTGCTGCGCGACCGCTTCGCCGAAGCCGGCGACGACGAAACCATCGTCATCTCCCCTGACGATCTGGCGGCGATGGAGAAACTCGCCAACTCCTCCAATTCGGCCAATGATGCCGAGCTGCTGGGCTGGTATTTCCTGATCCGCGGCAGCGAGAACGCCGCCGAACCATGGTTCCGCAAGGCCCGCGATGAAGGCGATTCGGCCACGATTTCGCAAGGGCTGGCGCTGATCCTGATCGAGCAGGACAAGGCCGAAGAGGCCGAGTCGGTGATGTATCCCTGGCGCAATGATAGCGATGAGGCGCTCGATACCTATCTCAATGCCGTGGTCCGGATGCTCGGACGGATTCCGCGCAAGGACTATCCCACCGATGTCCTGAGCCGCATGGCCGACGTCATCACCGAAGCCAAGAGCATGACCGCCGCCCAGCAGTTCGGCTGGTACTCCAAGGATTTCAACCAGCCGCTCGCAGCGCTGCAATGGTTCGAGGCAGCACTCTCCTGGCAGCCCTGGTATGAGCCGGCAGCCTATGGCGTGACGCTGACGCTCAACGACATGAACTACAAGCCCGGCGTCTACCTGATGCAGAAGATCTGGGCGCCCTATTCCGAGCGCATCGCCTGGCTGAACGACCCCAATGCGCCGGTGACCACGCTTGAAAACATGATGGCGACCGTGTTCGAACTGACGGTGCTGAAGGAGGCGAACGGCACCAGCCGCACCGTGGCCGTGCCGATCGCCGAGATCGATCTCGCCACCGGCCAGCAGACTCCGATCGGCGCCACCGCCATGCCGTCATCGCCCGGCCAGCCGCAGAATGGCGTGGCCCTGACGGCGCCGGTCGCAGCGCCCGGCGCGCTGGGGCTCGGCGCGGAGGCTGATACCGCGCCCGCCAATTACGTCCCGGAATATTACCAGTATTACTATGGCGGCGGCGCGGCGGCGCAATCGGCAGCGCCCGGAAGCCCGGCAAGCCGCGTCCAGGCGCTGGAGCGTCTCAGCATTCCGCGCTCGATGATCCGCACCGATCCGGTGACCGGCGTGCAGACCGTGACCGTGCTGAATACCGCGCTTCAGCCGGAGCAGAACCGCTATCAGCCATCCGCGGCCCAGATCCAGGCGGCGTTCTACACCACCGGCCAGCCCTCGGAGAAAACCGAAATCTACCGGTTCGACGAACAGGCCTACGCCAATCGCGACTATCTGCGCCAGTTCCAGGTCGCCTATTATCTGAACGTCGTCGGCGCCGCCGATGCCAGCGGGGACCAGATCATGGTCTCAAGGCTTCCCGCCGGCACCCAGTTGCCCGAGGGCACGGCGATACCGGTTGCCGACGCCGAACCGGCCGTGGTGCGCACATCGAGCTCGACGTCGACCCGGCGCGTGGCGTCCAGCGGCACGTCTTCCTCCTCAGGCGCGAGCTGCTGGAGCGGACGTTCCGCCGAAAACCTGTCGCCCGATGCGGCGCTCCGCCAGGGCTGGTGCCTGATGGATCTGCAGCGCCCGACGGAGGCCGCCCGCGCCTTCGAGACCGCGCTCGGCTCGTCATCGGCGAAAAACCGTGAGGAAGCGGCCTATGGCCAGAGCCTTGCCTATATGCGCCTCGGCCTGACCAACAAGGCCGCCGTCGCCGCCTCCCAGGAGCCGCTCAGCCGCGAACGCCAGCTCAACCTGCAGGTCGACATCCTGTCGGCGCGCGCGATCGCCGCCTATCAGGGCGGGCATTATCAGGATGCGCTGCTGCTCCTGAACCAGCGCAACCAGCTCGCGCCCGAAGAGACCGGCCTGATGGTGATCAAGGGCTATGCCTATTACAATCTCGGCCGCTACACCGACGCCCACAAAGTGTTCAGCGCGCTTGCCGAAATGGGCAACCCAAAGGGCATGGAGGGCCTTGCGCTCACCCGCAACAGGCTGGGCCTGCCGGGCAGCAACTGACGACGCGAGCGGGCGCTAGGCTTGAGTTTACGGCTTGTCCGTCGGCAGCGCGCCGGCGCGTTTCTCCGCCTCGAAAGAGGCTTCGGCATCAACATAGGCCTCCTGGCGGGCGACGCTCCAGTAGCGCAGTTCCTCCAGCGGAATGTGCTTGCCCGTGACGGCGCAGACCACATAGGAGCCGGGCGTCACGACCTCGAAATTGGCGTCGAGATAGCGGATCCGCGCCGCGCCCTTGCCGCTTCCATCAAAGATATTCACCGCTTGATCTCCAGTTCCGAATACGTTGCGCCATCAGCGCCCGAACAGGCGCTCGATATCGGCGAGCTTCAGTTCGATATAGGTCGGCCGGCCGTGATTGCACTGGCCGGAACCCGGCGTCGTCTCCATCTGCCTGAGGAGAGCATTCATTTCGTCGACGCGCAAGCGCCTGCCGGACCGCACCGAACCGTGGCAGGCCATGGTCGCCGCCACGCTTTCAAGCTTGGCGCGCAGGCCATCGGCGGTCTCCCACTCGCCAGCCTCGTCGGCGAGCTGGCGGATCAGCGCCGCGGCATCGACCTCGCCGAGCAGCGCCGGGGTCTCGCGCACGGCCAGCGCGCCGGGGCCGAAGCGCTCGAACACGAGACCGAGCCTTGCGAGTTCCTCGGCAAACGGCATCAGCCGATCGCAATCCTCCTCCGGCATGTCCACGATTTCCGGGATCAGCAGCATTTGCGAGGCAAGCCTGTCTTTGGAAAGCGCTGTCCGCAGCGCCTCGTAGACGAGGCGTTCATGAGCGGCGTGCTGATCGACGATGACGAGGCCGGTATCGGTCTGGGCGACGATATAGTTTTCATGCACCTGCGCCCGCGCCGCGCCGAGCGGGTGGTCGGCAGACGGCTGGACGGCCGGGCCCGGTTCCTCGCCGCGCGCCGATGGCGTCGCAAAGCCCGCGAAGCCGGCCGGGGCTTCAACGAAACCGGACGCCATTTCGCCGAAGCGCGGCGCGGCTTCTTCCCGGAAACCCTCCGGCCGATAGGGCGATTGCTGCGGCGACCATTGGGCATTGGTCGCCCGCTCGTAGTCGCCTCTGTAGACCCGCGATGCGGCGGCGGGCTCGGGCGAGAAACCCGGGCGGAACGCCCTCAGCATCGCATCCGCGCCGGTCGAGGACGACCGGTCGCCCGCCCGCGTCAGCGCCTCGCGGATCGCACCCACGATTAGCCCGCGCACCAGCGCGGGGTCGCGAAACCGGACATCGGCCTTGGCCGGATGAACATTGACGTCGACCAGCGCCGGATCGAGCGAGAACCACAAAACGGCCACCGGATACCGCCCCTTCGGCACCGTCTCGGCATAGGCCGCGCGGATCGCGCCGAGAAGCAGCCGGTCCTGCACCGGCCGGCCGTTGACGAAGGCATAGAGATGGCCGGAATTGCCGCGGTTGAAGGTCGGCACGCCCGCAAAGCCGGAAAGCGCCACATCCTCGCGCGCGGCATCGATCTCGATCGCGTTCGAGCGGAAATCCCGGCCGAGCACCTGGGCGATGCGCGCCAGCCGGTCATCGCCGGTCGCCGGCAGTTCCAGCGTGGAACGATCCGAGCCCGACAACACGAAGCGCGTTGCCGGGAAGGCGAGCGCCATGCGCTTGACCACCTCGGTGATCGCACCGGTCTCGGCGCGCTCGGTCTTCAGGAATTTCAGCCGGGCCGGCGTCGCGAAAAACAGGTCGCGCACCTCGACGATCGTGCCGGCATTGACCGGGGCCGGCTCCGGTTCGCCGGAGCGCCCGCCTTCCAGCGCAATGCGATAGCCCTCGCCCGCCTCGCGCGTGCGGCTTGAAATCGAAAGCCTTGCGACCGAGCCGATCGAGGGCAGCGCCTCGCCGCGAAAGCCGAGCGTGCGAATATCGGTGAGGTCCGCGGTGATCTTGGAGGTGCAGTGCCGCCTGACCGCGAGCGCCAGATCGTCGCGGCTCATGCCCGAGCCGTTGTCGGTGACCCTCAGCAGCGCCTTGCCGCCGCCGGCCGTCGCGATCTCGATCCGGGTCGCCCCGGCATCGAGCGCGTTTTCGACCAGTTCCTTGGCGGCGCTCGCCGGCCGTTCGATGACCTCGCCGGCGGCGATCTGATTGATGACGGTTTCAGAAAGCTGTCTGATGCTCATGGCGCATTCATAACAGATTCGCGTCCCCGCACCACGGGGATTTGGCCTCTCTCAACGGCCGGCGCGATAGGCCGGATCGAAGCGCGGCTTGGCGCCGGTCACCAACGCAAAGGTGTTGCCGGCATTGGGCTCCTCCTCGACGCGGGTGTCCTGCGCGGCGCTCGTCACCATCATCCAGCCGCCGTCGCGGCCGATAAAGGCCGGGCAGGTCGGCTGGCGGGCGGGAAGCTGATAGCGCGCCTTGAGCTTGCCCGCGGGATCGAACTGGTCGAGGACGCCGGCGCCAAAGCGGGCGTTCCAGATATTGCCGTCGCCATCGCAGACCGCGCCGTCCATGCCGCCGGTCATATGGGCGGTATCGATGAACACGCTGGCCGGGCCTGTCGGCAGGCCGGTCTCCGGCGCGATCGGAACCGACATCAACTGGTTGACGTCGGTATCGACATAATAGCCGGTCGCCCCATCCGGCGAAAAGCAGATCGCGTTCGGGATGGTGATCCTGTCGAACAGCTTGGTCACCACGCCTTCCAGCACATGGTAGATCGCGCCGGCGCCCTTTTCGGCGTTCTTGCCCATGGTCGACACCCAGAACGCACCGGAGGCATGAACCCGGGCATCGTTGGAGCGGGTGACGGCGTTATCGGCCTCGATCGCCAAATGCAGCGACAGCGCGCCGGTGGAGGTGTCGCGGAAATAGAGCCCGGTCTCGGTGGAGATCACCTGGCGGTGCTCGTCCACCACCGCCAGTGCGCTTGCCATTTCCGGAAGCTGAATGATCCGGCGTTCGCGGGTGGACGCGTTCAGCAGATGCAGCTTGCTGGCATTGATGTCGAACCACCAGATCATGTCGGTGTCGCGGTCATAGCCCGGCCCCTCGCCAAGCGACATCCGGTCCGTCACCAGGATCCTGCCCTCAAATACGGTCTCTGTGATCATTGTCTCTCCCGATGCCCCTCATTTCTTGTTGTGTTGCCGCCGCGCGTATCACGGAAATTCCCGACCTTTCCAGAGGAAAGACTTTTTCAGCGGAAAGACAAGGCCCGGCAACCAATCAAGCGCTCTGTTTGACCGTATGCCGGGATGGAAGTCCCCCGCCGGCACTTCGATTCGCGTTTTTTTCAAGTCTGCGGCTGAAGCCGGCGAAATCGCGGCAGAGGCTTAAAAAATAAGCGGAGTCAATAATTTGTGCAGTGCAGCAAATCGAATGGAGGCCCTTCTCCCACTTCATTGAGTCTAAATCATTGTTCCAGCCGTAAAAAAGCTGCTTGCAAAGGCAAACCGAATAGTCCATCTTCTCGACAGTTCCAGAGGGGATGAAAACAAATACGCGCCCAAGAGCGCGGACTTAAGACAATAGAAACGCCGGCGCCATGAACCTTCGGGTTCCTTCAAAAGCGCCGGCGTTTCTATCGTTTTGCTTGGACCACCCCCCGCTTTGTTCTGTCGCAAGACTTGCCGCCGCGCTTTGTGTGGCTGCTCCGGTTGTCGGCCCCTTGCCGAAAAACCATCCTATCGCAGGATCGGATTCCGGCTTTGCCATTGGCGCGTGCGGCATTTCCCACTATCTAGGGCGTACGCAATTCCGGCGCTGCCGGAAAACCCGGGAATCCGTCTCATGACCGAAATCACCAGCCAGCAGGTTCTCAGAAGCCTTGAAGCCGTCAACCTTCCCGATGGCAAGCCGCTTGCCTTCAGCGGGCTTGTCTCCGACATTTTCGTGACCGACGGAAAGATCTATTTCTCGCTGACCGTGCCGGGCGGAGACGCAAAAGCCTTCGAGCCGGTGCGGCAGGCCGCGGCCAAGGCGGCCGAAGCCATCCCCGGCGCAAAACAGGCCTTCGTGACGCTGACCGCGGACAAGCCGGCCAGCGATCAGAAACCGCGCCCGTCCGAGCCGCCGAAAAAACCGGAACAACCCGCCAAGCCGGATATTCCGGGCATCGGCTCGATCATCGCGGTCGCATCCGGCAAGGGCGGCGTCGGCAAGTCCACCACCTCCGTCAATCTGGCGCTTGGCCTTGCCGCCGAAGGGCTGAAGGTCGGCCTGCTCGATGCCGATATCTACGGACCGTCGATACCGAGGCTGTTCGGCCTTTCCGGCCGTCCGATGCAGGGCCCGGGGCGCACCATCATGCCGATGGAGAAATTCGGCCTGAAGGTGATGTCGATCGGCTTCCTGGTCGATGAGGGCACGGCCGTGATCTGGCGCGGACCGATGGTGCAGTCGGCGCTGATGCAGATGCTGCGCGAGGTTGCCTGGGGCGAACTCGACGTGCTGGTGGTCGACATGCCGCCGGGCACGGGTGACGCCCAGCTCACCATGGCCCAGCAGGTGCCGCTTGCCGGCAGCGTGGTGGTCTCGACCCCGCAGGACCTGGCGCTGATCGACGCCCGCAAGGCGATCGCCATGTTCAACAAGGTCTCGGTGCCCGTGCTCGGGATCGTCGAGAACATGAGCACCTTCATCTGCCCCGATTGCGGCGCGACCCACAATATTTTCGGCCATGGCGGCGCGAAAGATGAAGCGGAGAAGATAGGCGTGCCGTTTCTGGGCGAGGTGCCGCTTGCAATCAACATCCGCGAAAAATCGGATGCCGGCACGCCTGTGGTCGTCGACGAGCCCGACGGACCGCATGCGGCGGCCTACCGGTCGATCGCCAAGGCCGTACTCGAAGGCCTCAACGCCCGCACCCGCACGGCACCGTCCATTGTTTTCGATTAAATCCGCTTCGGGAAAAGCGGTATCCTAGAGCAATTCCAGGTGAAGTGGACACCGGTTCACCGTCCGGAATTGCGTAAAAACAAAGAGATAGAGCCCTTCCGCGTTTCTGTGAAACGCGGAAGGGCTCTATTCCCGCGGCCGCGCGCGATAATCCGCGGTCTTCGCTCGAAGCACGGCTTGATTGCGAAGCTCCCGCTGACACAGAAAAGCGGCGTCCGCGCGGAACGCCGCTTTTCGTTTTGAAAGAAGCGGGGCGTTTACCGCGGCTCGCTTCTGAGCCCCTTGATGATCGCAAAGCAGGCCAGCAACAGGACGAAGGTGAACGGGAAGCCCGTTGATACCGCCATCGCCTGCAGCGCCGTGAGGCCGCCGCCGAGCAACAGCGCGATCGCGACAAGTCCCTCGAAGCTGGCCCAGAACACGCGCTGCGGCACAGGTGCATCGACCTTGCCGCCGGCGGTGATCGTGTCGATCACGATCGAGCCGGAGTCCGACGAGGTCACGAAGAACACGATGACGAGGACGATGCCGATGACCGATGTGATCGTCGCCAGCGGCAGCGCCTCCAGCATGATGAACAGCTTCAGATCGAGCGGCGCCTGGGCAAGAGCCTCGTAGTTGTTGACGATGATCTCACGGATCGCGGTATCGCCGAACACCGTCATCCATACGATCGAGACCACCGACGGAATGACCAGCACGCAGGTGATGAACTCACGCACCGTGCGGCCGCGTGAAACGCGGGCGATGAACATGCCGACAAAGGGCGACCAGGAAATCCACCAGGCCCAGTAGAACGAAGTCCAGCCATCCAGGAAGTTCTTGTCGGAGCGACCGAACGGGTTGGCGAGCTCCGGCAGGTAGCGGGCATAGTCGACGAAGTTGGTGAATATGCCGCCGAGAATGGCAAGCGTGGGTCCGACGGCGATCACGAACAGTAGCAGCAGGGCCGCAAGCGCCATGTTGATCTTCGAAAGCCGCTGGACGCCGGCGTCCATGCCCGCGACCACCGATGTGAGCGCGATGCCGGTGATGAAGACGATCAACACCACCTTGGAGACCTCGCTCACCGGCAGGCCGAAAATGTGGTTGAGGCCGGCATTGGCCTGTTCCGCGCCGATGCCGAGCGATGTCGCGAGCCCGAACAGGGTCGCGAGAACCGCCAGCACGTCGATGATATGGCCCGTCCAGCCCCAGACGCGTTCGCCGAAGATCGGATAGAACACCGAGCGCATGGCGAGCGGCAGGCCCTTATTGTAGGAAAACAGCGCGAGCGCCAGCGCCACGATGGCATAGATCGCCCAGGGATGCAGCGCCCAGTGGAAAATCGTCGCCGACATGGCAAGCGACTGGGCCTTCACCGTGTCGCCCGACGCGCCGCCGAGCGGGGCCCAGCTTTCCGGCGTGCCGGCATTCTCCGCGATTGACGCGGTGTAATGCGAAATCGGCTCGGAAACGCCGTAGAACATCAGCCCGATGCCCATGCCCGCTGCAAACAGCATCGCGAACCAGCCGGTATAGGTGTAATCCGGCGTGGCCTCGGCGCCGCCGAGGCGGATCTTGCCGTAGGGCGAGAAGATCAGATAGATGCCAAGCAGCACGAAAACATTGCCGGCCAGAAGGAAGAACCAGTCGAAGGTCGAGGTCAGCCAGTCGCGCATGCCGTTGAAGACGGTCTCTGCCTGATTCTGGAAAGCAAGCGTGACCAGCACGAAGGCGACGACGGCAAGACCCGAAATCAGAAAGACCGGGTTATGGATGTCGAGACCGAACGGGCCGATATTGGTGGTGATATTGTCCTGGCCGATCTCGTAATCGGTGTCGATGATGTCTGTCTCGCCTTCAGGCTCGGGTATCCCCGTGTCGGACATATAATATCTCCTTGTTTCATTTCCACGCATCGACCCGGACTTGGGCGTCCGACGATCCGCGATGTCTAATCTTCAAACGGCTCAGCCGCGCACCAGCAGCACCGATGCCTTGGTATGCGTTGCAAGCTGGCCGCCATGGGAATGCATGAAATGGTCGGCAAGGTTGGGCACATGGGTTGCCATCACCACCAGATCGCAGCCAAGTTCATCGACGGCGCGCGCAAGCGCCTGATTGATGTCGACCGCCGGATCGTGGGCAACGACGACTTGAATGTCGGACGTCAAACCGTGTTCGGATTGCTGCGCTTTCGCAAAGGCGTCGAGCTTCTGCCGGTATTCTTCCGGATTGTGGCCAAGCGCCCCCGGCGCCGATGACGTGACGCCGACATAGACGACGGATGCGCCATAGAGCTTGCCGAGATCGCCCGCAGCCTTCAGGCCGCGCTCAAGCTTCTCCGCATGGGCCAGATCGACGGGTACCATGATTTTCGTAAACATCGCGATTCCTGGATTTGCGGGTTTGCCGACCCGCCGGTTTCCTTCCCTCTTCCACAATCCTGTGGGGCCTTCCGCCAGCACGACATATGCCGATCACGAAAAAGCCACATTCTGTTTAGCATTTCGCCGCATAGCCCGCAAATCGAGCGAGGCATATTGTCGCTGCACCGGGCTGAAACGGACGCAAAAAAGCCATGGCGCGCAAGGGCAGCCATGGCTTTTCAAAAAAAATCGGAGGACGGCGATCAGGCCTCTTCGAGCTGGGGCAGGATCTGCAACTCGTAAAGGCGCCGGTAAGGACCGTCATGGGCGAGAAGCTCGCGCTGCGGCCCCTGCTCCAGGATCTTCCCGTTTTCGAGAACGACGATGTTGTCGGCCGACGTGATCGTCGCTAGGCGGTGGGCGATCACGATCGTGGTGCGGTCCTTGGTCAGCCGCTTCAGCGCATCCTGCACCAGCGATTCGGCGTAGGAATCCAGCGCGCTGGTCGCCTCGTCGAGGATCAGGATATCGGCATCGCGCAACATCGCGCGGGCGATTGCCAGACGCTGTTTCTGGCCGCCGGAAAGATTGCCGCCGTTTTCGCCGACGGGAGAATCATATCCTTGGGGCATGTTCATGATGAAATCATGCGCATGGGCATCCTTGGCGGCCTGGACGATCTCTTCCTCGGTCGCCCCCTCGCGGCCAAGCGCCAGATTGTCGCGAACCGTGCCGTTGAACAGGAACGTGTCCTGGCCGACATACGACATATGGGCGCGCAGCGAGGCAAAGGAAACCTGCCTCAGATCGAGGCCGTTGACCTTGATCGACCCCTCATCAGGATCGAACATACGCATGACGAGATTGATGATCGTGGACTTGCCGCCACCCGATGCCCCGACAAGTGCTGTCGTCTTGCCCGCCGAAAAAACAAGATTCAGATTTTCAAACAAGGGCTTGTCAGGAGCATAGGAGAAGCCGACATCTTCGAAGACAATCTCTCCGCCGCCCTCTTCGGGTATCGGTCTGGCGTTTTCGGCTTCCGTCAGCTGTATCGGATGATCCTTGATCTCGTACATCATGCGCACGCCAACCATGGCTGCTTCAAGATTGATCCGCATGCGCGCCAGCCGCTTGGCCGGCTCATAGGCGAGCAGCAGTGCCGTGATGAACGACATCAGTTCGCCGGGAGTCTTGTCGCCGCCAACGACCCACAATCCGCTCAGTGCAATCACGCCGGCAATGGCAAGCCCGGAAAGGGTTTCCATGATTGGACTGGTGGCCGCCGAAAGGCGGGCGATGGAATTGGCGCGATGTTCGACCTGCGTGACGCTCTGGTTCATACGTTCGCGCATATGCTCTTCCAGGCCAAATGCCTTGATGATCCGCACCCCGGTCGAAGCTTCCTGCACGCCTTCGATGATCTTGGTGACCGCCGTCAATTCCTGACGCATGATGTCGCGGACCTTTTTGGTCAGATAGCGCACGCCCAGAAAGGCCGCAGGGCCGAGAATCAGAGTTACGAGCGACAGAATTGGCTGCTGAATGAACATCACCGCCAGAAGACCAATCAGCGAGAAGAGATCGCGGACGGCAGAGGTCAGCACGAGATCCATAACCGACCGGGCAGCCTGCGCGTTGTTCGTCAGGCGCATCACCAGGTCGGAGGACGGATGTTTGATAAAGAAATTCAGATCCTGCCGAAGAATGCGATCGAAGATGCGCTTCTGCGTCACGGCAATGATGTTGTTGCCGGCCTTGCTGAGAATGACGATCTGAAAATAGGTTGCTATGCCCTTGACGATGAAGATCGTCGCAACCCCGCCGGCCAGGAAAAACATGCGCTGCATGTCCTTCGAAACCACGGTTTCGTTGACGATATCCTTCATGATCCATGCGCTCATGGACGTCATGGCCGCGACAATCAGCATGGCGACCGTCGCCAGAGCATACCACGGAGCCTGGGCCCGCAGATTTTCCGACAGCAACCGATAAAGCAAGCTGCGGTTTGCCATAGGAATAAAGCGCGCGAGTACTCTGTCGAGAAGACGCTTGAAAACAGAGGTTCTGGGCATTGGGATGCGTTGTTCCATATCGATTCGGGCCCTTCGCTGTCGCGCGGCAACACTGTCGTGCGCTCATCGTCCCATTCGGCATTGGGCGCCGACAAATAGGCCAATCGTCTCGCAAGGGCAAGACCCACGCATCAGGGGGACCGAAGAAGAGGACGGGTGTGTGTCTTCTCAGCCCTTCAAATACCGCAGCTCAGGCGCCCTTTCCCGACCAAGATGCGAGGTCCGCCTGCGGGTCACCGTCAGCACCTTGTCTTCACACGGCAACAGCGTGAAGCAATTGTCGGAGTAGATGTCGTCGCCGCCGTGATCATAGGTGACGTAAAGTGCCGGCCGGTCGGTCGAAAGCGTGATCCGGTCCTCTTCCGCATGGACGGTGATCTTCGGCTCCCCGAAGCGATAGGCTTTCGGCCGCTGCGGCAGATACTCGTTTTCGCCGAGATGATTGCCGTCGCCATCGCGCCAGTCGAACAGCAGGAAGGTGCTGTCGCCAAGGCTTTCGGGACGGATGCGGGCGATCTCCACCACCGTCTCCACGCTGGCGGTTACGTCATAGGTACCCAGTTCAAAGACCGTGCCGTCGGCGGCATTCACAGTGCGCAGCCTGAGGGTGATCGGCTTTTCGTCCTCGATATCGGAGACCGCGAACAGAACGATCGCGCCGGTATCCGGGTCCGGTTCCGCCGTCACCATCAGCGGCGCGAAGAAGCGGCGGGCGAGATATTGCGTGGTCTTCCAGCCGCCGCCATATTCGAGGCTCGACCAGCTCGCCACCGGCCAAGTGTCGTTCAACTGCCAGAACAGCGTGCCCATGGTGCGCGGCTTGTTAGAACGCCAGAACTCGATCGCCGTCTTCATCGCCAGGCCCTGCGAGAGCTGGCTCAGATAGACCATGTCCTCGAAACTGTCGGGGAAGCGGAAATACCGCGCGATGGTCTCCACGATCCTGCTGTTGCCGCCGATATTGCGCTGGTGGACGTCCATGACGGCGGAGGACACATTGCGGTCTTCCGGCGCGGTGAAGCTTTCGATCACCCGCATCGAAGGAAACGACTGGAAGCCGAATTCCGAGCAGAAGCGGGGGCGCACCGTGCGGTAATGCTCGAAATCCTTGGCCGAGTGCCAGACATCCCAGAAATGCATGTCGCCCGAGGTATCGACATGCCAGCCATCGCCGAAATCGAGCCGCCCGACCGAGGGCGATGACGGGCGAAACGGCAGGCCGATATCCTCGTCCTCGACCGCTTCCTCGAGCGCGTGGTTGAGACGATCGTAGATCGCGAGATAGCGATCGCGATCGTTGATACTCTCCTCGTACCAGCTGAGCGCGCCCACCAGTTCATTGTCGCCGCACCACAACGCGATCGAGGCGAAGCGCGACAGCCGACGCAATTGCTGGCGGGCTTCCGTGCGAACCAGATCGAGAAAGTCGCGTTCATGGGCGGGATAGTGGCTGCAGGCGAACATGAAGTCCTGCCAGACCATGATGCCGAGTTCATCGCAGAGTTCGTAGAACCAGTCGGCCTCATACTGTCCGCCGCCCCAGACGCGGATCATGTTCATATTGGCCTCGACCGCCGAGAGCAGCAGGTCGCGCACCTGGTCGGGCGTGGCGCGGGCCGGCAGCGCATCGCCCGGAATCCAGTTGGCGCCCTTCATGAAGATTTCGCGGCCATTGATCTGAAAGGCGAAGCGATGGCCGATCTCGTCGGCATTGGTCAGCAAGGCGACGCTGCGCAGGCCGATGCGGAAATCGCGGCGCTGGCCGGCCAGCGACACCGCAAGATCGTAAAACGCCTGCTCGCCGTGGCCCACCGGCCACCACAGCCGGGGATTTTCCACCCGGACGGTCACCGTGACCCGGTTTTCGCCGGGCCAGGCGGTCAGCATGCCGGTTGCCCGCTTGCCATCGATTTCGACCACCGCCTCTGCCTCAGCCGGCGCAAAGGCGAAGGCGTGGAAGGTGACGTCCAGTTCCACCGCGCCGCCCGCGTGACGCTGACGGATCGCGACATCGTCGAGCCTCAAATCGCCGGTGCGCACCAGCGTGATATCGCCGTAGAAACCGAGCGGTGACAGCGCGATGCCCCAGTCCCAGCCGCCATGGCATTGCGCCCGGCGCAAGAAGTTGAAATGGCCGATGCGGCTGTTCTTGGTGTAGGGCATCGGGAATTCGGAGGCTTTCGCGCGCTTTTCCGCCTCGCGCGAATTGGAGAGGAACCGCACCGCGATCTCGTTCTCGCCCGCGCGCAAAAGTTCCGTCACGTCGAAATCATGGCGCAGGAACTGGCTTTCGCAGCGCCCGGCGGGCTTGCCATTGACGCTGACCTCGGCCAGGCAATCGACGCTCTGGAAGCGCAGCGTGAACCGGCCGCCCGCGATATCGGAAAGCTGGAAGCGCTTGACGGCGACCCACTCGGCCTCGTGAACCCAGTCGGTTCTTGGCTCGTTGTCGCGGTAATAGGGATCCTCGATCGCGCCCGCGGCCAAGAGCGCGGAATGGACATCGCCGGGCGCCGACAGCGTGACGGAACTGTTGTGAGCGTCGGAGGAAAACACCCAGTCGTCGTTGAGATCGAGAATATCCGTCATGCTGCGTCCGTCCGTTCAATTGAAACGACACCTTACTAAAGGCTTTTTGGTTCTCTCTAAACCGATTTTAAAGGGGGGTCGGCAGAATTTTGCGGCGTCTTGTCGCGCAGGGCCCGTTTGACCGGCGCGCGATCAGCAGGCACAGTTCCCGTATCCGTCCCGGAGACCATGATGCGCCGTATTCTGTTTCTCGCCCTCCTGTTCTTGCCATTTTCGCCGATACCGGCCGCCGCCGGCGAGGTCACCGTCGCCGTTGCCGCCAATTTCACCGGCACCGCCGAAGAGATCGCCGAGGCCTTTCGCGAAGAGACCGGTCACGACGCAGTGCTGAGTTTCGGCTCGACCGGCAGGCTCTATGCCCAGATCATCCACGGCGCACCCTTTGACGTGTTTCTCGCCGCCGATGAGGAGCGCCCCGCGCTTGCGATCGAAGAAGGATACGCGGCTGAAGGCAGCGCCTTCACCTATGCGCTCGGCGCGCTGGTGCTTTACGGCGCCGATCCCGATCTCGTGGATCCGGAAGGCGCGGTGCTCTTCCATCCCGATCGCTTCGGCAAGCTGGCGATCGCAAATCCGCGCACCGCCCCTTATGGCGCGGCGGCAGTGGAGGCGATGACGGCGCTCGGCGTCTATGAGACGCTCGCGGAACGGCTGGTCGAGGGGGAAAGCATCACCCAGGCCTACCAGTTTGTCGCCACCGGCAATGCCGCGCTCGGCTTCGTCGCGCTGTCTCAGCTTGTCGGCGAGCCCGGCGGTTCGCGCTATGAAGTGCCGACCGATTTGTACAGCCCGATCGCACAGGGCGCTGTTCTTTTGAACAAGGGCGAGAACAATATCGCGGCGCGGGCGTTTATGAGCTTCCTGAAGGGCGATACCGCCCGCAAAATTGTCGGAAATCACGGCTACCGGCTGCCGTCGTGATTCCTGGCAGTCGGGAATGGGCCCTGGAGCGGACATAATGTGGGAAGCCGTATTCCTGACGCTGAAACTTGCCGGCGTCACGACCGTGTTCTTGATGATATTGGGCGTGCCGCTTGCTTGGTGGCTGGCGCGGTCGCACACATGGTGGAAGGAAGTGATCGGTGCGATCGTCGCCCTCCCCCTGGTCCTGCCGCCGACGGTGCTCGGCTTCTATCTGTTGATCGCGTTGAGCCCCCAAAGTCCGCTCGGCGCTGCGATCGGCGAGACCATCGGCTTTACCCTGCCTTTCACATTCGCCGGCCTTGTGGTCGGCTCGGTGATCTATTCGCTGCCCTTTGCCGTGCAGCCGGTGCGCAACGCCTTCGAGGCGATCGGCAATGATCCGCTGGAGGCGGCCGCGACGCTCCGGGCCGGCCCGGTCGACCGCTTCTTCTCCATCGCCCTGCCGCTTGCCCGCCCCGGCCTCATCACCGGCGCGATCCTCGGCTTTGCCCATACCGTCGGCGAATTCGGCGTGGTGCTGATGATCGGCGGCAATATTCCCGGCAAGACCAAGGTGCTGTCGGTGGCGATCTACGACTATGTCGAGACCCTGCAATGGGGCAAGGCGCATATCCTTGCCGCCGGCATGCTGGCGTTTTCCTTCCTCGTCATCCTGTCGACAATGCTGATCGAGCGACGCATGCGGAGGCGTTTTCCATGACCGGTGACAGACTTTCCGCCCGTTTCGCCGGCCGTTTCGGCGCGTTTCTGCTCGATGCATCCTTCCGGTTTCCGAAAAGCGGCGTCACCGCGCTGTTCGGTCCCTCCGGCTGCGGCAAGACCAGCCTGCTGCGCTGTTTCGCGGGTCTGGAACACCTGCCCGACGGCGAATTTTCGATCGATGGCGAGGTCTGGCAGGACGGCAGCCACTTCCGCCCGCCGCATCGCCGCGAGGTCGGCTATGTGTTCCAGCAGGCCAA
>NZ_DEPM01000032.1:5563-8673 GCF_002358775.1 Martelella sp. UBA3392 | reverse complement strand
TAATTACGAAGCCGAGCTGCGCGTACGCCACAAACAGGGGCACTGGGTATGGATTGCCACCCGCGGTCGCGTGCTAGCGCGCCGAAGCGATGGACGGCCGGAATGGATGTTCGGCATTCACGTGGACATTACGGTGCAGAAGCGCAGGGAGGAGGAGCTTCGCCTGAGCAAGGAGCTTCTCGACCGCACGGGCCAGGTGGCAGGCGTCGGCGGCTGGGAGCTGGACCTTGTCGAAGGCCGGTTGCGCTGGTCGAAAGAGACCTGTCGCATTCACGGCCTCGAACCGGAATACGAACCTCAGCTCGACACGGCGATCGATTTCTATGTGCCGGAAGCGCGACCCGCCGTGCTGGCCGCGGTGGAAAAATGCATCGCGACAGGCGAGGGATGGGACCTGGAACTGCAGCTTGTTACCGCCAAGGGCCGGCGAATCTGGGTCCGCGCCGTCGGTTCCGGAGAGTTTCTGGATGGCAGGGCGGTGCGGCTGGTCGGCACGTTTCAGGATATCAGCGAGGCGGTGGCCCAGCGAAAGGCGTTGGAGGAGGTCAACCGGCTGTTTTCGGTGGCGACGGAAACCGGACGGATCGGCATATGGGACGCCGACCTCGTTACCGGCAAGACGAACTACTCCGATATCTGGTGCGAACTGATCGGCTATACCCGTGAAGAGGTGACCGACAGCGGAACCGCCTGGCAATCCTTCATCCATCCCGACGATATGGACCGGGCGCTGGCGGCGGATGCGGCCCATGTTCGCGGCGAGGCGCCGATCTTCGAGGAGCAGTTCCGGATGCGCCACAAGGATGGCCGATGGATATGGATCCTCGACCGCGGGCTGGTCACCGAACGCGATGACGAGGGCCGGCCGCTACGCATGATCGGCACCCATACCGATATCACCCGGCAGAAGGAACGGGAGGCCGAGCGGCTCTTGAACGCGGAGCGCATGGCGATCGCCGCCGACAATGGCGGTATCGGCATATGGGAGATAAACCTCTCCACCAACGAGGTAAGCTGGGATGCGGGCATGTACCGCCTCTATGGCCTGTCACCGGACACCAGCCCGCCGCTGCTCGAAGTCTGGGAACGCAACACCCATGAAGAGGATGCCGCGCGCGTGTCGGGTGCCGTCAGGCGCGCTATCGAGAACGACGACCTGATGGACGAGGAGTACCGGGTTGTCTGGCCGGATGGCTCGGTCCATCATCTGCATGGCTCGGCGCGTCTGGTGCGCGGCGTCGATGGCGGTCCGGACCGGTTCATCGGCGTGACCTGGGATGTCACGGAGGAGCGGCAACTGGCTCTCGACCTCGGGGAGCAGCACGAGTTGATGCGGGTCACGCTGGATTCGATCGGAGATGCTGTTATCACGGCGAATGCCGACGGCACGATCCGCTGGCTGAACCCGATCGCCGAGCACATGACGGGATGGTCCACGGCCGATGCCGAGGGCGAGCCGTCCCATCGCGTTTTCAGCATCATCCACGAAGAAAGTCGCGAGCCGGCAATGGATCCGATCCGCACCTGCCTGGAATTGCGCCAGGTGGTCGGGCTGTCGGAGGATACGCTCCTGATTTCGCGCGACGGACGGGCGTTCGCGATCGAGGATTCCTGCGCCCCGATCCGGAGCGGGGAGGGCGAGGTCCTTGGCGCCGTACTGGTGTTTCACGATGTCAGCGAGCAGAGGCGGCTGGCGCGTGAAATGTCCTATCGCGCCAGCCACGATCAGCTTACCGGCCTTATCAATCGGTCGGAATTCGAGCGGCGGATGTACAAGACCCTCGACGCGGCCCGTGCCGGCGGCCCCGATTCGGCCCTGCTGTTCATCGATCTCGACCGGTTCAAGATCGTCAATGACAGTTGCGGCCATGCCGTTGGCGACGAGTTGCTGATCAAGATCAGCCGGGTGATCCAGGGCGCGATCCGGGCGAACGACGCTCTTGCGCGTCTCGGTGGCGATGAGTTCGCCGCGATCATCGAAAACTGTCCCATCGATATCGCCCAGAACATCGCCCAGAAAATCTGCGATGCGGTTGCCGATTTCGTTCTGGTTCATGAGGGCAAGCACTACCGGATCGGCGCCAGTATCGGCCTTGCGAGGATCAATGAAGCCGCGGCCAGCGTCGCGACGATCCTTCAGGAGGCGGACGCCGCCTGTTATGCGGCCAAGGAGGAGGGACGCAACCGGGTGCATGTCTGGAGAGACTATGACGAGGCCGTCAGGTCCCTGGTCGGCCAGACAAGCTGGGTCACCCGCATAGAGGAGGCGCTGGAGGAGGACGGCTTTGTCCTCTATGCCCAGAAGATTGTCCCGTTTTCCGGAACGGGCGGCAAGACCCATGTCGAACTTCTGCTGCGCATGATCGACGAGAATGGCGGCGTTATTCCGCCAAGCGCCTTTCTGCCGGCTTCCGAACGCTTCAATCTCGCAACCCGGATAGATCGCTGGGTGCTCGCCCACGCGCTGGAATGGATGCAGTCTGCCGGCGCTGGGCCACAGAGCGTCGTGTCGGTGAATGTCTCGGGCCAGTCGGTCGGCGACCGCGGGTTCCACCGTTTCGCTTTGGAATTGCTTGATGGGGCAAGCGAGGCGGTTCGCTGCAGCCTGTGCCTGGAAATCACCGAGACATCCGTGATCTCCAACATGGCCGAGGCCATGGAATTCATTCGGGCGCTGCGTGAACGCGGCGTGATGATCGCGCTCGACGATTTCGGCGCCGGCTCCTCGTCCTTCAGCTACCTCAAACGCTTCTCCATCGATTTTCTCAAGATCGACGGCCAGTTTGCCCAGGGGCTGCTGACCCATCCCGTCGACGAGGCGACGATCCGGTGCTTCGTGGAGATGGCGCGGGTCCTGAACATCCAGACGGTCGCCGAATATGTCTCCGACGACAAGATCGCCGCACGGCTGAGAGACATGGGCGTCGATCTGGCGCAGGGCTATGCCTATCACCTTCCTGAGCCGGCGGCCGGGCTGAAGCTATAGGCGCGCCGGGCTCCGGGATTGCGACGGTGGATGGAGCTCCTCGGCATCATCAGGGTAGACTGCAGGGGGTATCGCATATGGCGTGGCAGCTTGCTCCCAATGCTCTCTCCCGCTGGCGGGAGAG
>NZ_DEPM01000032.1:0-5139 GCF_002358775.1 Martelella sp. UBA3392 | reverse complement strand
CCCCTCCGGGGCGAGAAGATTGGGAGGCTATGCGACAAAGTGAAAAGCGATAGCCTTGCAGTGGGCAGGCAGCGTTCCGGGTCATCAAAACGCTTGACCGGGGGTGAAATCTGTTGCAATAGGTACCGTACCGTACGTTACCTGGTGCGTCGGGCGAAAAAACGGGTACCGGTTTTTCGTTAACCCGACGCGCCGAAAGAAAGAAGCTGGAGCATCCGGCGCGGTTGTCCAATCGCCCATGCTCCAGTCGAGAGAGCCTTTTGTTGACCGACGACACCGATATCGAGGCCCATTTTTCGCCCCGCCAGCAGGCGGTGCTCGAGCAGGCGCTGCGGCTTCTGGTCGAGGGCGGCGAGAAATCCGTGACCACGGCGGGGATCGCGCGCGCGGCAAGCTGCTCGAAGGAAAGTCTCTACAAGTGGTTCGGCGATCGCGACGGATTGCTTGCGGCCATGGTCGCCTATCAGGCCAGCAAAGTGCGCACGTTCGAAAGCGCCGGCCATCGCCTTGATGGCGACGAACTCAAGCGGCATCTCCAGACATTCGGACAGGATCTGCTGGAAGTGCTCTCCGGCGATGTCTCGCTGGCGCTGAACCGGCTGGCGATCGGCCGGGTGACGCGGGATGGACAAAAGCTTGGCCGCATGCTTCTGGAACGGGGCAGGGCGCAGATCGACCAGCGCGCCCGCGCGCTTCTGGAAGACGGAAGACGCTCCGGCGTGCTGCTGTTCGACAATGGCGACGAGGCTTACCGCGTGCTCTACGGGCTGATCGTCGGCGACAGCCATGTGCGCCAGCTTCTGGGCGAGGCCGCCGACCGCGGCATGTTCCAGCGGCGCGCGGAGCGCGCGGTTGAACGTTTCTGGCTGCTTTATGCGGCCAAATGAATTGACGCCGTTTTCTTCGAGCGGCGGATCAAAAGGACAGGTTGTCAAGGGAAGGAAAGACAATGCGTGTTTACTACGATCAGGATGCTGATCTCAATCTCGTCAAGGGCCGCAAGGTCGCGATCATCGGCTATGGCTCGCAGGGCCGCGCCCATGCGCTGAATCTGAAGGACAGCGGCGCGGAGAATGTTGTCATCGCGCTGCGCGAAGGCTCCTCCACCGTCAAGAAGGCCGAAGCCGACGGTTTCGAGGTCAAGACTGTGGCTGATGCCGCCGCCTGGGCCGACCTGATGATGATGGCGACGCCCGACGAATTGCAGGCCGGCATCTACAGCAGCGAGATCGCGCCCAACATCCGCGACGGCGCGGCGATCGCGTTTGCCCACGGCCTCAACGTTCATTTCGGCCTGATCGAGCCCAAGAAGACCGTTGACGTCATCATGATCGCGCCGAAGGGCCCCGGCCACACCGTGCGCGGCGAATACCAGAAGGGCGGCGGCGTTCCCTGCCTCGTCGCCGTGCATCAGGATGCGTCCGGCAACGCGCTTGACGTCGCGCTGTCTTATGCGTCTGGCGTCGGAGGCGGCCGTTCGGGCATCATCGAGACCACCTTCCAGGAAGAGTGCGAAACCGACCTGTTCGGCGAGCAGGTCGTTCTGTGCGGCGGTCTGGTCGAGCTCATCCGCGCCGGTTTCGAAACCCTGGTCGAAGGCGGCTACGCCCCGGAAATGGCCTATTTCGAGTGCCTGCACGAAGTGAAGCTGATTGTCGACCTGATCTATGAAGGCGGCATCGCCAACATGAACTACTCGATCTCCAACACGGCCGAGTGGGGCGAATATGTCACCGGTCCGCGGATCATCACCGAAGAGACCAAGGCCGAGATGAAGCGCGTGCTGAAGGACATTCAGACCGGCCGTTTCACCAGCGAGTGGATGCAGGAATGGCATTCCGGCGCTGCCCGCTTCAAGGCCACCCGCCGCGTCAACGATCACCACCAGATTGAGGAAGTCGGCGAAAAGCTGCGCGGCATGATGCCCTGGATCAAGAAGGGCGCTCTGGTCGACAAAGAGCGCAACTAAGCCCTTCGCTTAAGCGATGTAAGAGAAGCCGGAGGGGTATCCCCCTCCGGCTTTTTTTTGACTCGTGCCCGCTCGATTTTGTCAGTCTTCCGGAAACCATGAAGCGATCTGGGCATCGGTCAGGTTTCCCCCGCACAAAGCCGTGGCCACGCATTTGCCTTTCAGCCGGTCCGCCTGGAGAAGTGCGGCAGCCAAACCGGCAGCGCCTGCAGGTTCCACAAGTCGGTTCCAGCTTTGTCGTGCAAACCGCATGGCGGCCAATATCGCCTCATCATCCACCAGAACCACTTCGTCGATGGTGTTTTGCAGCCATTCGACGGCTTCGGGGACCGGCTCCCGAATCGCGATGCCGTCCGCGATCGTGTCTGCCGAAGCCGTTGAAACCGGCTTTCCAGATTCGAAGGACAACGCCATGCAGGGGGCGTTTTTTGCGGCGACGGCAACCACTCGTGTTTTTGGCCACCGTGCCTTGAACCAGCAGCCGATACCGACGGCGAGCGCTCCGTTGCCCAAGGGAACGAAAATGGCGTCTATGTCATCGGCCTCCCTCGTCAGTTCCGCTGCGATCGTACCGGCGCCCTCCGCGATGGCGGCGGATGCGCCGTCTTCGACGAAAAGCAGGGCGTTGGCTTTCGCGTAGGCCTTTGCTGCCGCCTTGGCCGCATCGAAATCCTCGCCCTCGAGAATGACCTCCGCGCCGAAACGGCGCATTGCCTCGATCTTGCGCGGATTGGCGTTGATACTGGCGAAGACGGTGAGCGCCCGACCAGTGCGGGCGGCATTGTAGGCGAGCCCCTGGCCGAAATTCCCGGCTGAGGCGGTGACCAACGGCGGAGCATCTGGCTTTAGGCAAGCAACAAAATTGCTGGTGCCGCGGCCCTTGAAGCTCAGGATGGGATTTGTGGTCTCATCCTTGGCGAGGAGCAAGAAGCCTGGCGTCTGCGTCCGCAACAGCGGCGAGTTGAGGAATATCGGATCGATACGCTTCAAGGCGTCTTCGATGCGGGCGGCTGAAGGTCTTGTTTGCTTTGTCATGCGCAGATGATACCCCTATGACTTACCTTGAAACCGCTTTGTCTGAAGTAATGACGCGGAAAAACCGCGCTAAAGGGGGATAAGACGCCATGGATGAGATTGATCGCAGCATTCTTTTTCTGCTTCAGGACAACGCGGACCTGCCTGCCAAGGCGATCGCCGAGGGCGTCAACCTTTCGACTTCGGCTGTTGAGCGTCGGATTGCCCGCCTGAAGCGGCAAGGCGTCATCGACCGCATCGTCGCTGTGGTGAGCCCGAAGGCGGTGGACAGAAATCTTTCCATTCTGGTCGAGCTCGAGATCGAAAATGAGTATCGCCACACCCTGGACCAGTTTCAGAAATGGCTCGACAGCGCGGTCGAGGTTCAATCCTGCTGGTATGTGACCGGCGACGCCGACTATGTGCTGCTGGTGGTGGTGCGGGATCTGGCGGAATACAACGCCTTTATCGACAGGCTGATGCGTGAGCAGCAATCGGTGGTGCGAAAATACAAGAGCATGGTCTCGCTCAAGACCATCAAGCACTCGCTGCGATTGCCGGTTTATGAGTAACTGATGTAGGGTAGCCGGCATAAAATTACGGGGTTCTTGGTTGCAGAGAACGAAAATTACGCCAATGCGCCGTTGCCAGCGCATTTATTGCCGAAAAATAGGTCAGCATTATTGACTTAAATCCCGTGCTGTGTTGATCTTCCCGGCACAAAAAAGACGTTTGAGGAAACCCCCATGCTTGACTGGGAAGCGATTTACGCCACACGCGCCAAACGGATGGGCGCCTCCGAAATCCGCGAACTGCTGAAGCTGCTCGACCAGCCGGACATCATTTCGTTCGCCGGCGGCATTCCCGATCCGGCGCTGTTTCCGGCGGCAGATTTCCAAAAGGCCTATTCCGATATTCTCGGCAGCGCGGAAGCCGGTCAGGCGCTGCAATATTCCGTCAGCGAAGGCTATCCGCGCCTGCGCGAATGGATCGTGCAGCGTATGAACGCCCGCGGCATCAACGCCGATATCGGCAATATCTTCATCACCTCGGGCTCGCAGCAGGCGCTCGATTATCTCGGCAAGCTGTTGCTGTCGCCCGGCGATACCGCGCTGGTGCAGTGGCCGACCTATCTCGGCGCGCTGCAGGCCTTCAACGCCTATGAGCCGCGCTATGACAGGCTCGACCTCTCCCGAAACACCGCGCCGGAAGATTACGCTAAGGCCGCAAGCGAAGCCGGGAGCCGGGTGAAATTCGCCTATCTCTCGGCCGACTTCGCCAACCCGACCGGTGAATGCCTGACGCCGATGGAGCGCGAGAAACTGCTCGATATCGCCGATGCGCTGGATATCGCCGTGATCGAGGATGCCGCCTACCGGGCATTGCGCTATGACGGCGAGCGTCAGCAGACGCTGCTCGCCATGGACTGCGCGCGCTCCGGCGGCATTGAGAACACCCGCACGCTCTATTGCGGCAGTTTCTCGAAAACGCTGTCGCCGGGCCTGCGCGTCGGCTGGGTCTGCGCGGCACGGCCGGTCATCCGGCGTCTGGTGCTGGCAAAGCAAGCCGCCGACCTGCACTCGCCGACGATCAACCAGATGGCCGTCGCGCGCGTCGCCGAAGCCGGCTTCGACGCCCAGGCGGAGAAGATCATCGGCGTCTATCGCGAGCGCCGCGACGCGATGCTGGATTCGCTCGCCCGGCATATGCCCGATGGCGTAAGCTGGACCAGGCCGCAGGGCGGGATGTTTGTCTGGGTGACGCTGCCGGAACATATCGACAGCGCCGCGCTGCTCAAGGAATCGCTGAAGGAAGCCAAGGTGGCCTTCGTGCCCGGCAATGCGTTTTTCGCGGATGGCAGCGGCAAGAACCACCTCCGCCTGTCGTTCTCGTGCTCGGCGCCCGCGGCGATCGACGAGGGCATGCGCCGGCTTGGCGCGCTGATCGGCAGCGAACTCGCAGCCGCCGCCTGACAAGGGCAGCCGGAAAAAACGTTCAGACAGAGGCCCGGCGTTCAGCGTCGGGCCTCTTTTCGTTGACAATCTTGCCTCCCATTCCGGGTCATCCTCGGGCTTGACCCGAGGATCCAGGCCGCCCGGCAAAATCTCGTTATAAATCTTCGCAAATTCAGCGACTTAAGCCGCCTGGATGCTCGG
>NZ_DEPM01000241.1:0-10877 GCF_002358775.1 Martelella sp. UBA3392 | reverse complement strand
GTGCAGATTTCCCGAGCCACCTCTTTTCGACGTCCAGGTCAGTGAATTCTCGCCCGCCTCGCCATTTCGCTCCATGCCACGCGGGAACACCCACAGGTTGGAAAGCATCGGCAGGCTCCAGTCCATGGAACGCGCCGTCAGGATGCGGTCTTCCGGACCATGATAGACAACACGCGTGCAGGCATCGGCGATCGGCGCCGCGGCCACCGAAAGCGCGGCGGCCAGTGTCAGGCTGCGCCAAAGCGATCTGTTTGCTTTCAAAATCATTCCTCCAGTTTGTACAGCGGTCAACCTTTGAACCTCTGGCGAAAAACCGACTCAACCAACTTGGATGGTCGCAAGCCGGTTGGTCAAGCTTAAGTGACGACAAACACACCCCAAGCATCTTGTTCCAGGCCGTAGTCTCCTAACGTTTTAGCCATGTTCGCACAGAGAAGAGCTTGATTGCGGTAAGATAGTTGTCGGCGTGATTGTCGCAACGCATTGCAATTCCACGGGCTTCTTTGATGCGGTTGAAGAACCGCTCGATGGGGTTTCGATAGCGATAGAGGAACGAGCTGAAAGCGTTGGCAAATGCCTTCGCCTGGTTTGCTGTGGCGCGGATGGCGTCGGTATCATAGCCACGATCGCACAAAAGCGTCGTTCCAGCATGAAGCCTGGCGAGCAGGTCTTCGGCGTAGCGACAGTCAGCAGGCTGTCCTTCCGAGAGGCGAAGATCAATCGGCAGCCCATCGGCATCGACACGAGCATGGATCTTCGTTGTCAGGCCGCCTCTGGAACGTCCCATGCTTCGATTGGCACCCCTTTTTACCGGTGGCGTCATGCTGATGCATGCGAACACACGACGATCATCAACCCGCGGCACGCCGCGGCTGTTGTTGGGCAGAAGCGGCTCGATCACCGCCCACTCGAAATCCGTCAGGTCAAAACGTCGGCGCATCAATGATCTCCTTTCCTGAAACCAGTGAATCAATCCACCGTGCCAATGTGAATCCCGTTTATGGGTTTACGGCCTAGCCGGCTGGGGTCCGGATGCCGGATACCAGCGCACGCGATGAACCTTCGACACCCTTGTTTCAGCACATCTACAATCCAGACGGCTGCAGCTGGAGCTGGGCGCTGCATCCCTTTGACCTCCGTGACAGGAACGCCCTGCCACAACTGCACACCGCCGCAGACAAGGACTGGTCCTTCGCGCCCGCCCGGCTCGTGCTCGCCGCAGCCGAGCCGGTTCAGACAGCCGGCAATCACACATTTGCAAAAGTGACCGAAGTGATGGTCCTGTTCACTGCTCGAGAGTCGGGCGAGAAAGTGGAATCCGGGTTTTCGACAATCCCGACGCGCCAAAACAAATGGCTGGGTCATCAGGCGGTTCATAATAGTCACCTGATGACCCAGTTGCGACCGGCATGACGCAGTGTCGTTCTTCGTCCGCCACAACTTGCACCCGGCTCGGTCTCCTTGCGGCGCTTGAAGCCCCTCGAAAAAACAAATCAAAGGGCGCCAAGCCAAAACGCCATCATTCCACGGGCAGTCTCACCGCGCGCGAGAAGCTCCTGCGCCCTCGCGATCCCAGGTGTCGGCGGTTACGCCGTCCTTGCGCAGCAGGTGCTTTTGCACCTTGCCCGATGCCGTCTTGGGCAGGTCGTCGAGAACGCGCAGGTAGCGCGGCACCATGAAGCGCGGCAGCGTTCCGGCAAGCCGCTCGATGACGGAAGCCGGATCGATGCCTTGTCCGCTGGCGGGCGATACCACGATCAGCACATCATCCTCGGTGAACTCGGACGGCACCGCCACTGCCGCGCATTCGCGGATATCCGGCAGGTTGAGGACTTCGCTTTCCAGCGCGAAGGACGAGATGTTCTCGCCGCGCCGGCGGATGACGTCCTTGAGCCGGTCAACGAAGTAATAGGTGCCGTCCTCATTGCGGCGGAAGCTGTCGCCGGTGTGGAACCAGCCATTGCGCATGGCCTCCACGGTCGCCGCGGGATTGTTGTAGTAGCCGGCCATCAGCGCCCAGGGACGGTGCGAACGGATGACCAGTTCGCCCACCGCGCCGTCCCCCAGCGGCATGTCGTTTTCATCGACGATCCGAAGCTCGCACCAGGGGCGCGGCTTGCCGGCGATGCCCTTGGTTTTGATGCCGGGGCCCGCGTGCAGGGGGCTCGCGATCTCCGTCATGTTGTAGATGGTCCAGGCCTCGATGCCGAACCGTTCCGCAAACAGCGGGCCATCCTCACCGAAGGGCGTAATGAAGGCGCGGCGCAGCGGATGGTCGCGATCGTCCGAGCGGACCGGCGCCTTGAGCAGGAAAGCGGCCATGACGCCGAGAAGAAGGCAGTAGGTCGAGCCGGTCTCGCGAACGGCCTGCCAGAACGTATCGGTCTTGAACTCGCGCATCATGCCGATCGAAAGCCCGCGCGCCAGCATCGCGTTCACGTAAAGCGTCGAACCGCAATGGAAGATCGGCCCGCAGATCATGCAGCGGTCATCGGCCTCGACGCAGTCGAAGGCGTCGGGGCCCATCGTATAGTGCTGCGAATAGGTGCTCATCACCCCCTTGGCGTTGCCGGTGGTGCCTGAGGTATACATGATCGCATGCAGGTCCCAGGGCTCGATCGGCTGCGCGAGGTTCAGCGCTTCCGCGTCCTCGACTTGCGGGTCGACCAGCGACTGAATGTCGTAGCCCGCGATCGCGGCGGCTTCGCCCTCGACCACCAGCACGGTCTTGACCTTGCCGGGCTTCACCTCCGAAAGCCGCTCGACCAACGCGGCCTGCGCGATCAGCACGGGCGCATCGGCGTCGCTGAGGATATGTTCGAGCATGTGACCGCGCGCGCCGGTGTTGATCGGCACATAGACCGCGCCGAGATAGTTGATCGCGAACCAGCTGCACAGAAGGTCGGGGCTGTTGCCCATCAGACAAAGCACGTGATCGCCCCGCTTGACGCCGGCTTGCGCCAGCGCGCTGGCCCTAAGGCGCACTCTGCGATGCAATTCGCCATAGGTCCATGCCGGACCCGGCCAGAACTGGACGAACGGCGCCTCTGGCTGGGTTTGTGCATACCCATCAAGGACATAGCGCAGAACGGAGCGATTTCTGTCCAAAGCCGGATCGGCCGTCGCAGCGGTTTCGGGGGCCTTGCCCGGGGGCTTAGGGGCCATCTTGTCCTCCTCAGGAAAAACTCAAATTCGGGACGCGCGTCGGCTTCCGTCCTCTCATATTTCATATTGCATTGTTGTGCCTCATTGTGCAACATACTTAGTAGTATGTCGCTCGGCGACGGTGAAATGACGAGGGAAATGACCGCAATGTCGAGTGTGAAGGTTGAGGTGGAAGGCGCGATTGCAACCGTGCGATTCGATCGTGGCGGAAAGGCGAATGCGCTGGATCATGCGATGATCGACGCGCTGGAGACGGCGGCAAGGGAGCTGTCGCTCAATCCCGATGTTTCGGTGATCGTGTTGGCCGGCACGCCGAAAATCTTCGCCGCCGGCGTTGACCTGAAGGACCAGCGGCTGTGGGACCCGCAGGGCCCGGCGGTCGCCCGTCACCTGGCGATGAATGCGGGCGTGCGCATGAGCACGGCCTGGCGGCGGCTGCCGCAGATCGTCATCGCCGCGCTCGAGGGACCGGCCATCGGCGGCGGCGCGATCCTCGCGCTCTGCGCCGATTTCCGCGTCATGGCCGAGGATGCCTATCTGCGCTTCCCGGAAGTGCGTCTCGGCATGACGCTCGGCTGGGGCGGGCTGCCGCTTCTGACCGAGCGCGTCGGCGCGGGCCGTGCCAAGAGAATTCTGTGCTGCGATGAAACGATCGGCGCCGACGAGGCGCTGACGCTCGGCCTCGCCGACCGCACGGTTGCCGCCGGCGCGACGCTGGACGCGGCAAGGGAATGGGCAAACGCGATCGCGGAAATACCGCCGATGTCGCTGCGCATGACCAAATCCGCCATCGACGCCCATGCCCGCCGCAATTGGGCCGAAGGCGCCGAGGGCGACCAGTTTCTGCTGGCCAAGCTGCTTGCCGAAGGCGGCGGCGGGGCCTGATCACCGGCCGGCGGACAGTTTCGTCCGGCTTTTCATGCACCCTGAGCGGTGCCAATTGGGAGGAGAACTTTATGACTGTAATAACAAAGGCCATTCTGACGTCGGCCTTCTCCGTCGCGCTGGCGGCGGGAGCACAGGCCGAGCCATATCGGATCGGCGTTCTGACCGACATGTCGGGGATGAATTACGACCTTTCCGGCAAGGGCTCGCAAGTCGCGGCAGAGATGGCTGTCGAGGACTTCGGCGGCAAGCTTCTGGGCGAAGATGTCGAGGTCATCGTCGGCGACCACCAGAACAAGCCGGATGTCGGCTCGACGCTGGCGCGCCGCTGGATCGACGAGCAGAACGTGATCGCGATCGCCGACGTGCCGACGTCCTCGGTGGCCCTCGCCGTGCAGGAAATCACCCGCCAGAGCGATACGGCGCTGCTGATCTCGACCGCGGGCTCCTCTGCGCTCACCGGCGCGTCCTGTTCGCCTTCGACCGCCCAGTGGACGTGGGACACCTATGCGCTGGCCAACGGAACCGGTCGCGCGATGACGCTGCAGGGCGACAAGACATGGTTCTTCCTGACTGTCGATTACACCTTCGGCCATGCGCTTGAGGCCGATACGGCCGCGGCCGTCAAAGCTGCCGGCGGCACGGTTGTCGGGCAGGTCATGCATCCGCGCGAAACCTCCGATTTCTCGTCCTACCTGCTGCAGGCCCAGGCCTCCGGCGCGGATGTGATTGCGCTTGCCAACTCCTCCGGCGACACCATGACCGCGCTGAAACAGGCGGAAGAGTTCGGCATCACCGCCGGCGGACAGGATATCGCCGGCATGCTGCTGTTCCTGACCGATGTCCATGGCGTCGGCCTTGACATCGCGCAGAACCTGACGCTGACAACCGCGTTCTACTGGGACATGAACGACGAAACCCGCGCCTGGTCCGAACGGTTCGGCGAAAGGATGGACGGCAAGATGCCGACCATGGTCCATGCCGGCGTCTATTCGTCGGTGATGAACTACCTCAAGGCCGCCGAGGCATCGGGCCAGGCAAAGAGCGGCTCTGAGGTCATGGAAACCATGCGCGGCATGGATATCGATGACTTCTTCAACCACAATGCCTCTCTGCGCAAGGATGGCCGCGTCGTCCATGACATGTACCTCGTAAAGGTCAAGACGCCCGCCGAATCCAAGGGTCCGTGGGATTACTACAAGGTCCTGCGCACCATCCCGGGCGACGAGGCTTTCCGGCCGCTTGACCAGAGCGATTGCCCGCTCATCGACGGGTAAGGCGACATCATGACGATGGCTACCGTTTCGGCGCGCCCCGCGCCGGAGAGCGCCCGTGCCGCATTGTCGGCGCGGGGTCTCAGCAAGAGTTTCGGGAACTTCCAGGCCGTGACGAATGTCGACATCGACATCCGTCACGGCCGGATCCACGCGCTGATCGGTCCGAACGGCGCCGGCAAGAGCACGGTGTTCAACCTCTTGACCAAGTTCCTGCAGCCGAGCGCGGGGACGATCATGGTCGGCGAGACGGACATAACCCGCATGGCCCCGGCGCAGGTGGCGCGGCTTGGCGTCGCCCGGTCGTTCCAGATCTCCGCCACCTTCGGCGACATGTCGCTGGTGGACAATGTCTGCGTGGCGCTGCAAAGGCAAAACGGGCTGGCCGTGCAGTTCTGGCGCTCGCTCGCCAGCCTGTCGCGGCTGAGGCCCCGCGCGATGGAACTGCTCGGGCGAGTCGGCCTTGCCGATATGGCCGAGCACAGGGCGGCGGACCTCTCTTACGGACGCAAACGCGCGCTGGAGATTGCCACCACGCTGGCGCTCGACCCGAAAGTGCTGCTTCTCGACGAGCCGCTCGCCGGCATGGGCCAGGAGGATGTCGAGACGATGGCCCGGCTGATTGCCGATGTCGCCCGCGACTGCGCCGTCCTGATGGTGGAACACAATATCAAGGTGGTTGCCGATATCGGCGACGACATCACCGTGCTGCAGCGTGGCGAGATCCTCACACAGGGAAACTATGACGCGGTCAGCGCCGATCCGCGCGTGCGCGAAGCCTATATGGGGACCGAGGACGATGACTGACGCTTCCGCGAAGACCCGCGAGGCCCGCGGCCCGCAGCAACTCAAGGTGCGCGGGCTGGAGGCCTGGTACGGAGAGAGCCAGGCGCTTTATGGCGTCGACCTCGACGTCTACCCCGGCGAGACCGTTACCCTGCTGGGCCGCAACGGCGTCGGCAAGACCACCACATTGCGCAGCCTGATGGGTATCGTGCGCAAGCGGACCGGCACGGTCGAGTTCGATCAGCGGTCGATCCTGCGCCTGCCGCTGCACCGGGTCGCCCATGCCGGCATCGGCTTCGTGCCCGAGGAACGCGGTATCTTCGCCTCGCTCAGCGTCGAAGAGAACCTGATGCTGCCGCCGATCGTGGCCCGCAACGGCAAGGAAATGTCGCTCGACGAAATCTACACGCTGTTTCCAAACCTGCTGGAGCGCCGTCACAGCCCGGGCACCAAGCTTTCGGGCGGCGAACAGCAGATGCTGGCGATCGCCCGCATCCTGCGCACCGGCGTCAGCCTGATCCTGCTCGATGAGCCGACCGAAGGTCTGGCCCCGGTGATCGTGAACCGGATCGGCGAGATGCTGAAGGCGCTCAAGGCGCATGGTCTCAGCGTCCTTCTGGTCGAACAGAATTTCCGTTTCGCCGCCAGGATCGCGGATCACTTCTACGTCATGGATCAAGGCGAGATGATCGACAGCTTTGCGGTCGCCGAGTTGCCCGGCAGGCGCGAAGCGCTCAACAAGGCACTGGGAGTTTGACATGACAATGATTTTTGGCGTGCCGCTTGTGGTGCTCACCGGGCAGGTGATGATCGGCCTGATCAACGGCTCGTTCTACGCGCTGCTGTCACTGGGCCTTGCGGTGATATTCGGGCTGCTGCGCGTGGTAAACTTCGCTCACGGCGCCTTCTACATGCTCGGGGCCTTCGCCGCCTGGATGCTAGGCCAGTATCTGGGTCTTGGCTACTGGCCGTCACTGCTGCTGGCCCCCGTCCTCGTTGGCCTCGTCGGCGCGCTGATCGAGCGCACCATGCTCCGCCGTCTCTACGATCTCGACCACCTCTACGGCCTGCTCTTCACCTTTGGCCTCGCGCTGCTTCTGGAAGGCGCGTTCCAGCATTTCTACGGCGCATCCGGCAAACCCTTCGCGTCCCCGGCCGAAATGCGGGGCGTCATTCGTACCGATTTCGTGACCGTGCCGATCTATCGCGGCTGGGTCGTGGTCGCCTCGCTGCTGATCTGCTTCGGCACCTGGGCGCTGATCGAAAAGACCAAGATCGGTTCCTATCTTCGCGCTGCGACCGAAGATGCCACACTCGTGCAGGCTTTCGGCGTCAACGTGCCGCTGCTGTTGACCCTGACCTATGCCTTCGGATGCGCGCTTGCGGGCGTTGCAGGCGTCCTCGCCGCCCCGATTTTCCAGGTCAGCCCGACAATGGGCTCCAACATGATCATCATCATCTTCGCGGTGGTCGTGGTCGGCGGCATGGGCTCGATCCTTGGCGCGATCGCAACGGGCTATCTTCTGGGCGTCGTCGAGGGTCTGACCAAGGTGTTCTACCCCGAGGCGGCGAATATCGTGATCTTCGTCATCATGGCGATCGTGCTGCTGTTGCGTCCTGCAGGTCTCTTCGGAAAGGAAAATTGAGATGATCGAAGCCGAAGAATTCGAGACGGTGGCCGAGACCACCCGCCCGCACCGGCGGCAACAGCTCGTCGTGCTGGCGCTCATTGCCCTGCTGATGCTGCTGCCGCTCTGGATCTATCCGGTATTGCTGATGAAGCTGATGTGCTTCGCGCTGTTCGCATCGGCCTTCAACCTGCTGCTTGGCTATGGCGGCCTCCTGTCCTTTGGCCATGCGGCTTTCTTCGGCGGTTCCGCCTATGTCACGGCGCATGCGCTGAAGGTCTGGGAGGTGAACCCCGAATTTGCCATTCTCGCAGGCGTCGCCGCAGCGCTTGTGCTGGGCCTGATCATGGGGCTTCTGGCGGTTCGCCGGCAGGGCATCTATTTTGCGATGGTCACACTGGCGCTGGCGCAGATGTTTTACTTCTTCTGCCTGCAAGCGCCGTTCACACACGGCGAAGACGGCATCCAGGGTTTTTCGCGCGGCCGTCTGTTCGGGGTGATCGATCTCGCCGACAGCACTGTGCTCTACTACGTCATCGCCATTGTGTTCGTCGCCAGCATCTTCGCGATCTGGCGGATCGTGCATTCGCCCTATGGCATGGTCCTGCAGGCCATCCGCGAGAACGAACAAAGGGCGATCTCGCTGGGTTACTCGGTGCAACGCTACAAGCTCGGTGCCTTCGTCATGTCGGCGGGCTTTGCCGGACTGGCCGGCGGGCTCAAGGCGATCCTGTTCCAGTTCGCCACATTGACGGATGTGAACTGGCACATGTCCGGCGAGGTGATCCTGATGACGCTTCTTGGCGGGATCGGCAGCATTGCCGGGCCGATCGTCGGCGCGGGGCTGATCGTCACCCTGCAGAACTACTTCGCCACCACCGGCTTCCCCGTCACCACGGCGCTTGGCGCGACCTTCATCGTCTGCGTCCTGCTGTTCCGCCGCGGGATCGTGGGCGAACTGCGCCACCGTTTCGCTGCCAGGAGAAAATCATGAACAACGCACTATTCCGACACGCTTTCCGCGTGCTTCCGGACTGGGTGGACTATAACGGCCACATGGGCGACTTCGCCTATGGCATCGCCTTTTCCCGTTCAGTCACAGCGCTGATGGAGGAGATCGGCCTTGACGAGGCCTATCGCGCCGAAAGCGAAGCCACACTCTATACTTTGGAGATGCGGATCGGCTATCAGCGCGAGTGCCATGAGGGCGACGCCTTCACGGTCGCCACCCGCGTGCTGGCGGTCGATGCCAAGCGGATGCACCTCTATCAGGAGATGCTGGACGGGAGCGGAGAGCGGCTGGCCTGGTGCGAGCAGGTGCTACTCCATGTCGCCCGTAAGTCCGGCAAGCCGAAGGCCGCGCCTTTTCCTCCGGATGCCGCCGCGCGTCTGCAGGAGATGGAAATGGCGCAGCGGGATGTCCCCTACCCGGACTGGCTCAACCGGCGCACCGGTCTGGGTTGAGGCTTCGCCCTCGCCTGCCCGGCGTTTTCCGAGCGGTTCGGGCAGGCCTTCCGACCTGTTTAAAAACAAGAAGACGGCCACCGCACCCGATGGCCGTCTTCTTGCGATTTGGCGGTCCGGCTCAAAGAACCTCGAAAAGCCCGGCCGCACCCATGCCGCCGCCAACACACATGGTGACCACCACATAGCGCGCGCCGCGGCGCTTGCCCTCGATCAGGGCGTGGCCGACCATGCGTGCGCCCGACATGCCGTAAGGATGACCGATCGAGATCGCGCCGCCATTAACGTTCATCAGTTCGTCCGGAATGCCGAGCCGGTCGCGCGACGGGATGACCTGGGCGGCGAAGGCCTCGTTGAGCTCCCAAAGACCGATGTCGTCAACGCTCAGATCGTGGGTGGCAAGAAGCTTCGTCACCGCCGATATCGGACCGATTCCCATCTCTTCCGGCGAAACACCGGTGACGGCAATGCCGCGATAAAGGCCGAGCGGAGCCAGCCCCCGGCGTTCCGCCTCACGGCTTTCCATCAGGACAGCCGCCGAGGCGCCGTCGGACAATTGCGAGGCGTTGCCCGCTGTCACAAACGCGCCTTCAGACACCTGCTGGCCATTCTTGAATACCGGGGCAAGGCCTGAAAGACCGTCCAGCGTCGTGGAAGGCCGGTTGCCCTCGTCGCGCTCAAGCGTCGCCTCGCGCATCGTGGTTTCGCCGGTTTCGCGGTCGGTGACCTGCATGACGGTGCTGAGCGGCACGATCTCATCATCGAACCTGCCGGCGGCCTGAGCGGCGGCGGTGCGTTGTTGCGACTGCAGCGCATAGGCATCCTGGGCCTCGCGGCTCACGCCATTGCGGCGCGCGACGATTTCGGCGGTTTCCACCATCGCCATATAGGTTGCCGGCAGCCGCTCGCCGAGCCAGGGGTCGTGCCAGTGACGGGTGTTCATCTCGGGCGTCTGCACCAGCGAAATCTGCTCGACGCCGCCGCCGATCGTCACCGCCATACCGTCCGATATGATCTCTTTGGCCGCGATCGCGATCGCCATCAGGCCGGAAGCGCATTGCCGGTCGACGCTTTGTCCCGGAACGGTTACCGGAAGGCCTGCGCGCAAAAGGCCCGTGCGCGCGATGTTCATATGGGTGGTGCCCTGCTGCAGGGCGGCGCCGACGATCACATCCTCGATCTCCGCGGGGTCGACGCCGGCGCGGCTTACGGCATGCTCGATGGCATGGCCGATCAGCCGGGGCGCGGTGGTGGCGTTGAACGCGCCGCGATAGGCTTTGCCAATCGGCGTGCGGGCGGTCGAAACGATGACGGCTTCCCTCATGACGGGGTCTCCTTGTTGTCTGTGGCGGGATCGCGCAGCAACGCCTCTGCGCAGGCCCGCAGTTCAGGCGTGAGCGGGATCGGGCGCCGGGTGACGCGGTCCACATAAACGTGGACGACGCGCCCGCGAGCGGCACATACGCCGCCCGCCCGGTCAAAAAGGCCAAAGCCCCAGGTCAGGCTGGTGCGCCCGATGGCCTCGACGCGAGCGCCGATGCCGAGCTTCGCGGGGAAGGTAATCTCCCGGAAGTACTGCGTGCCGTTCTGCACCACCAGCCCGATCGGACCCTCGGCCTCGGCGGAGAGATCGAGCGCGCCGTGCTCGATGAGCGCCATATTCATCGCCGTATCG
>NZ_DEPM01000177.1:11842-18335 GCF_002358775.1 Martelella sp. UBA3392 | reverse complement strand
CATGCGCATCTGGTGCTGGGTCGCGCCGAAATAGCCGGTGATCACCCCGAGCTTGCCGTCGCCGCCCATGTTTTCGTTGATGAATTCACCGATCTGCTGGCCTGCGGCCGTTGCATCCTGGCCCATGAAGGACAGGCGCTTGGACGGCACCGCGCCCTCGGCAATGATGGAGAAGACCGGCACGCCCTCTTCCGTCGCCTCGTTGATGATCCGGGCAGTGCCATCGAAGATCGGCACGACGACGATGCCGTCATATTGCTGGGCAAGGGCTGCCTCGATGCCCGAGACGACGGCCTCGGCGGACAGGTCGTCGCCAAGATCGACATAATCGAGTGTGCCATTGAAGTTGGCCAGATAGTCCTTGGCCGCCATCGCGCCCTCGGTGACCGGGATCCAGAACGGGTTGTTCTGGAACGACAGGAAGGCGATGCGGACGTTGTCCCCGGCCTTCTCCACCGCCTCGACAGTGCCGCCTTCCGGCAGGTTTTGGGCCGTTGCCGCCCCGCTCCAGATTGTCGCGGCCACAAGCGCCGCAGCGAAATTACGAAGTTTCATGCTGCTTCCTCCTAGTTTCAACATGTACGATCCGGATCGGATCAATCCTCGGCCTCGTCTCCTCTGTGAAGCCCGTCGATCCCCACGGCGAGGATGATGATGAGCCCCTTGGTTACGACCTGCCAGTAGGCCGAAATGCCCAGCAGAACGAATGCGTTGTTCAAAAGCGCCATCAGCATGGCGCCGATAAAGACGCCGATGATCGAGCCGCGCCCGCCGCTGAGCGCCGTGCCGCCGAGAATGACGGCGGCGATGACGTCGAGCTCGTAGCCCATGCCCAGATTGGGGTCGGCGCTTGCCAGATTGCCGGCGAGAATGATGCCGCCAAGCCCTGCCAGCAGCCCGCAGAAGGCAAACACCACCATGCGGATGCGTCCGGTATCGATGCCCGCAAGGCGCGCGGCCTTGGGATTGTCGCCAACGGCGTAGATTTCGCGGCCCGTGACGGTGCGGGTTGCGATCAGGTGCACGATGATGGCCAGCCCGATCATCAGGATCACCGAAACCGGAATGTCGAAGACGCGTCCGGCGCCGAGCACCTCGGCCCAGCCCATGAAGGTGACGGGAATGCCGCCGGTCATCAACAGCGCCACACCACGCGCGATAGACAGCATGCCGAGCGTCGCGATGAAGGGGTTGATGCGAAAGCGCGTCACCATCAACCCGTTGAGGCAACCGGCAGAAAGGCCTGCGCCAAGACCCGCTGCCAGAGCGAGAATATCCGAACCCGTCGTCTGCAGCGCGATCGCCGCGCAGACCGCAGACAGGCCGATCACCGAGCCGACCGAAAGGTCGATCCCGCGCGCGATGATCACCAGCGCCTGTCCAAGCGCGACAATGGCGACCACCGAGCCCTGCCGGCCGACATTCATGAGATTGCGCTGCGACAGGAAATAGTCGTTGGAAAAGCTTAAGTAGAGCGCGACCAGGATCAACATCGCAAAGACGGAAAATTCGCGCTGTTTCACCAGCGTTTTGAGACGGGTCATCGTGGCATCACCTCTTGGCAAACGTCGCGGTGCGCTTTTCAGCGAAGGCGGCGCGGCCCTCATGCGCGTCTTCGGTCGCAAAGCAGATCGTCTGCAGGTCGCGTTCATAGGCGACCGCCTGTTCCAGCGGCATGTTGAAGGCGGCCTTGAGATTGGCCTTGGCCGTTTCCGCGGCAATCGGCGCGCGGGCGGCGATCTGTCCGGCGATTTCGCGGGCGCGCTCCATCAGCGTCTCGGGCTCGGTCACCTCGCTGACAAGGCCCCAGGAAACGGCCTGCTGGGCGGTAACCGGCTCGCCGGTCATCACCATCAGCGCCGCGTTCGAGGGACCGATGGACTGGGCGAGATGCGCGGTCATGCCGCCGCCGCCGATCCAGCCGAGCTTGATTTCCGGCGCGCCCAGCTTCGCATTGTCCGAGGCCAGGCGAATATCGCAGGACATCGCCATTTCCAGCCCGCCGCCAAAGGCATAGCCATTGATCGCCGCAATCGAGGGTTTGCGTAAATTCCGCAGAATGTCGCAATATTCCGTGCGGTTGCGAAACGCCCACGGGGTGTCGTAGGTCTCGAGCAGCGCGATGTCGGAGCCAGCGCAGAACGCCTTGCCGGTGCCCGTCAGGATCACCACGCGCACATCGTCGGCGTCGTTGCAGGCGGCAACGGCTTCCGCGAGCTGCCGCGCCATCTCCGGCGTCATCGCGTTCAGTTTCGCGGGCCGGTTATAGGTGATCGTGGAGACATGTCCCGACACGTGCAATGTCAGTTCCCGTGTATCGGGCGCGTTCATATCCTGGCCTCCTCCCATGGTTTTTCCCGTGACCGGGCAAAGATCGCCGCCGGGCCACAAAATCTCATTCGCCCATTTCCCTGATCGCGCCGGTCTTCGCCATTTCGGCGATCTCGGCATCGGAGAACCCGGCTGCGGCCAGAACCTCTTTCGTATGTTCGCCCACGCGCGGCGCGCCGTAGCGGACCTCGGATGGCGTGCGCGAAAAGCGGATCGGGAAACCCGGCGTCTTCACCCGGCCTTCCGTCGGGTGGTCATATTCGACGAATGTGCCGTTATGGGCGATCTGGGGGTCGTCCACGAGATCGGCATAGGTATAGACCGGCCCGGCCCAGATCCCGTGCGCATTCAGGCGTTCCAGCGCGTCGGCGGTGGAGAATTTTCCGATCGCTTCGCGGGTCAGCGCGAAGACGCCGTCGCGGTCTTCCCAACCGGCCTTCATCTCGTCGAGATCGGCAAAGCGCGGCTCGTCCAGCGCCTTCGCCATCGCCTCGAACTGCGGCATTGCGAGCGCGATATAGCCGTCGGTCGTCGCAAAGGTGCCATAGGGCGAGCGGATATAGACATGGGCATGCGGCTCGGCGCTGCGGGTCTGCGGCTTGTGGCCGACGGTGAAGACCGACAATTCCTGCATCTGGATGGTGGTGATCGCGTCAAGCATGTTGACCTCGACCTTCTGCCCCTCGCCGGTCCGCTCCCGGTGCAAGAGCGCTGCGAGCGCGCCCTCGAAGGCGGTGTAGGCGGTGACCGCATCGACGATGTACTGGCCTGAGGCCTGCGGCGGCTCGCCAGCGCGCCCGGTCGACATCATCGCGCCGGACATGGCCTGCAGCAGCAGGTCCTGCCCCGGTCGCTTCGCATAGGGGCCATCCTCGCCGAAGCCGGTCATCGACACATAGATCAGGCCGGGATTGATGGCCGACAGCGTCTCGTAATCCACACCCAGACGCCCGGCGACGCCGGCGCGGTAGTTCTGGATGAAGACATCAGCCGTCTTCACCAGCCGCCGGATGATCTTGCGGCCCTCATCGGATTTGAGATCCACCGCCAGAGAGCGCTTGTTGCGGTTGAGCGACAGGAAAGAGACATTGACCTCGTTTCCGGTCACGCCGCCGGCAGGCGCATGACGCTGCCATTCGCCGGTCACCGGCTCGATCTTGATCACATCGGCGCCGAGATCGCCGAGACGCTGGGCCGCGAACGGGCCCGCCATGGCGATCGAGCAGTCCAGCACCGTATATCCGCTCAGAATTCCCATTTCATTCACTCCATGACCCAGCCGCCATTGACGGCCAGCGATTGTCCGGTGATGAAGCCGGCCTCTTCGGAGGCCAGAAACATGACGGCGGCCGCGATATCGTTCGCGCTGCCGCGCCGCTTGACGGCCTGCCGGTCCAGCACCATGGCGTTGTAGCCTTCGGGATCGGGGTGGATCTTCTCCGCATCCGTCGGAAAGGCGCCCGGCGCGATCGCATTCACGGTCACGCCCCATTTGCCGAATTCCCGCGCCCAGGCCCGTGTCAGCCCCAGGAGCGCGCCTTTCGACTGGACGTAGGGCACGAGATTTTCCCACTGGCCGGAAAGCGTGATCGAGGTCACGTTCAGGATGCGGCCCCAGTTCTGCGCCCGCATGCCCGGCAGAGCCGCGCGCGTGCAAAGATGCGCCGCCTCGACATTGACCCCGTGGACCGCCGCCAGTTCTGCGTCGCTATAGTCCTCGAACGGCCTGGACGGATAGATCGCCGCATTGTTGATCACGACATCGATCGCACGCTCGGCTGTAAGCGTCCCGAGAAGCCCAACCAGCGCCGGCTTGTCCAGAAGGTCGATCTTGTGAACATGAAGGCGGTCGGATGCCTCATCAGGCGCGGCACTTTCAAGCGCCGCGATCTTGTCGGCGTCGAAGTCCAGCACATGCACCTCCGCGCCGGCGGAAAGCAGCGCGCGGGTCGTCTCCGCGCCAAGCCCGCCGGCCCCGCCGGTATAGAGCACCCGCCGGCCAGCCATGTCGAAACGGACGCTCATGCCTCGCGCCCCTCAATCGGCCGGAAATTGCCGCTGGCGGCAGGATAGTCGCTCTCCGGCTGAATCGCGATCGCGCGGATTCCGGCTTCTGCCGCCGCAATCGCCTGCGCATCGGGGAGGACGGAGAACACCGTGTCGTAACAGCGCTCGTCGCCATGTTCGAGCCAGATCATCTCGCCGCGCTCGCGCGCCGCATTATTGCCGAGCACGTGATGGGTCGAGGGCTCGATCCCCAGCGCATACTGGCCCGCCTGCAGGTTCTGCCATTCATACTGGCAGGGGAACTGGTCCTTCCTTGTCGTGACCATGAAGCCGAGACCGAGCCGATCGTTGACGAGCGCGACCGGAACCGCGCCATTGTCGTCGGCCGCCATCTCATGCTGCCAGACCTGCTCATGGAAATTCATCTGCGGGCCGGGGAGCGTGCGGTAGCCGACGCCTTGCCTCTCATAGCTGTCGGCATGCGCCACGTTGACCACATCCCTGATCGGCGCGAGATAGCGCGCGCCCTCTTCCAGCACCGGATGGCCGACATTGATGTGGTAGCAGAGCATGTGCGGCGTGCGGTAGAAGCCGGCATTGACCACCCGGTCGGTGAGACGGATGTCGTTTGTGCCGGCGTCGATCTCGATCCGCCGGTGCAGTTCGAGATGCTCGCCGAAAACCGCCGCCTGCGTCACCACGCCCTCGGCCCACAGGATCAGCCTGTCGCCGTCCCAGCGCTCGCCATACCCGGTCAGCCGCGCCGGGATGGTGCCAACCCGGCCGTGCAGCGAATGGGAGGCCTTTTGGCGCGGGCCGTAGACATAGGAGCTGGTCTCGGTGTCGTTCATGAACAGGATATGATCGAGACCGCAGGTGATCATCAGGCCGGAGAAACTCCGCATGAAGCCGAGGCCGCCCTCGCCCTCATATTCATGCAGCGCCGGGTGGCGGAAGCCGGCCGGGCTGTGCCAGCCGATCGCCTGACCGCGATATTCGCAATCCGCGATATCCATGGCGCGGTCGACGAGAACCGTGAACCGCAACCCCGTGCCGGAACGGAACTCCAGCATCCGGATGCCGCGCTCAAGCCCGTCATCGAGTTGCATCAGCCGCACACTCGCCGCATGGCTCACATTTCCGCTGAGCGCGGCCAGTTCGGCGCGCGACAAGGACTTTCCATAAAGCTGGACCATCCTCCTCCCCTTCTCTTGCAATTTCCGCACGGCGGCGCGGCCGTGATGCCTCACGACGGAAACTATGGGTTTCTGGAGGATTTATAAATCAACATTAGTCATCAAAACTCATCATTTTAAATCAAAACTGAAGCGCCGCTCTGTGTATGCGGGCGGAGTAGCGGGGAATTGATGATGGTATGTGGCCGGCCTGGCCGACATCATTGCGGAGGCCGCGCCCCTCTTTTTAACAAAAGGCTTCCAGCGTCGCACCCTCGGGTTCGCAGCGCGCCTTGACCCCGGGTCTTGAGGAGGAAGCGCCGTGGTTGCTTGGGGTCACCGGCGCGCCGCGTTCTTTGTCGCGTGAAAGCGCGATCCGAGCGCTACCTTATCCTGAGGCCATCCCGGTCGAACAGCCGCGCGTGGGCCGGATCGAAGCGGAGCGTGATGGTCTCGCCGTGGCGCGGCGCGGCGCGATTGCGGCGCTCGGCAATGACGGGTTCGCCGCCCTCGACCGTGCCATAGACATAGGTCGTGGCGCCGAGTTCCTCCGAAACATCGACGGTGATCGGCAATTCATTGCCGGATTCCGCGTCGAGATGCTCGGGGCGAATGCCGAAGGTGACCTCCTGGCCGGCGGCCGGGGGGTGCTGCAAGTCGGGCAGCCTGACATTGCCGCCGGCAATACTCACGGTGCCATCGCCATTGGCGACGGCCTTCAGAAAATTCATGCGCGGCGAACCGATGAAGCCCGCGACGAACAGATTGTCGGGATCATGATAGAGCGAGACCGGCGCGCCGATCTGCTCGACCCGGCCGCCGCGCAGGACGACGATCCTGTCGGCAAGCGTCATCGCCTCGGTCTGGTCGTGGGTCACGTAGATCATCGTGTTGCCGAGTGCGGCATGCAGCTTGGCGATCTCGACGCGGGTCTGCACCCGAAGCTCGGCATCGAGGTTCGACAGCGGCTCGTCGAACAG
>NZ_DEPM01000177.1:1286-11475 GCF_002358775.1 Martelella sp. UBA3392 | reverse complement strand
TGGCGCTGGCCGCCGGAAAGCTGCGATGGCTTGCGTTGCAGAAGCGGCGTCAGTTGCAGGATGTCGGCGGCGTGCCTGACCTTTTCCTCGATCTCGGCTTTCGGGTGGCGTGTCATCCGGAGGCCGAAGCTCATATTGTCGGCGACGGTCATGTGCGGATAGAGCGCATAGGACTGAAACACCATAGCCACGCCGCGATCGGCCGGCTCGACATCGTTCATGCGCTCGCCGCCGATCGTAAGCTCCCCGCCGGTGATGTCCTCGAGGCCGGCGATCATCCGCAGAAGCGTGGACTTGCCGCAGCCGGACGGGCCGACGAAGACGACCAGCTCGCCCTCTTCCACCTCCAACGAAACGCCGTGGATGACATCGACCGAACCGTAGGACTTGCGGATATCGCTAAGAGCAAGCTGAGCCATTGAATTAGCCTTTCACCGCGCCGACGGCGATGCCGCTGACAATCTGGCGCTGGAAAATGATATAGAGAATGACGATGGGCGCGGCCGCCAGCACGATGCCGGCCGACAGCAGCGGCACATTGGTGGTGTATTCGCCGCGCAGCGCCGCAATGCCGACCATCAGCGTGCGCTTGTCCTGCAGCACGAGTAGCGAGATCAGCACGTCGTTCCAGCAGTAGAGCGTGTTCAGGATGCCGAGCGTGATCAGGGCCGGCTTGCCCATGGGCACCATCACATGCCACCAGATCTGGATCAGCTTCGCCCCGTCAATGCGGGCCGCCTCCACCAGTTCACGCGGCAGTCCGGCGTAGAACGAGGTCATCAGATAGACCGAAAACGGCAGGAAGAACGCGGTGTAGGAGATGATCAGCCCGATCCGGGTATTCAGCAGGTTGAGACCGATGATCGTCTGGTAGAACGGCACCAGCACCACCTGCACCGGGATCATCAGCGAGGCGAGGATGACGACGAAGATCAGCTTGCGCAGCGGAAAGCGCAGCACCGCGAAGGCAAAGCCCGCAAGCGACGAGATCACCAGCAGCACAAGCACCGCGCCGAGCGTGACGACGACGGAGTTGAAGAAATAGGCCGACAGGCCCGACCGGTTCCAGACATCGACGAAATTCATCAATGTCGGCTCGGTGACGATGCCGAACCGGTCGAGGATATAGCCCTTGTTGGTCTTCAGCGCGTTGTTGATCGCGAAGAAGACGGGGTAGACGCAGCTGAGCGCCAGAAGCGCCATGGGCACGGAAAACACCCAGAGCAGCCGTTTCTGCTTGTTGCCGGCCTGTGCCATTCTCGTTTGCCCCTTCCTCAGACGTTGGCGTTGCGGTTCATGATGCGGATCTGCAGATAGGCGATCCCGCCCATCAACGCGAACAGCACCATGGAAAGCGAGGCGGCATAGCCCGGCCTGTTCATCTGCCCCTGTTCGAGCCAGATCAGGAATTCCGGCAGCGTTGTCGCCGTGCCCGGTCCGCCAGCCGTCAGCACATAGATCAGGCCGAACATGTTGGTCAGAACCCCGATCGTGGTGACCACCGCGACGAATTCGATGATCGGCATCATCGCCGGGATGATGACATAGACCCAGGTCTGCCAGAGCTTGGCGCCATCAAGGCGCGCCGCCTCCAGCATTTCCGAGGACAGCGTCGAAAGGCCGGCCAGAAAGATCAGCAGGCTCATGCCGAAGGTTGCCCAGAGCTGCACGGTGAAGAGCGACAGAAGCGCTGTCGAGCCGCTGCCGAGCCAGTCGACGCCCTCGATGCCGAACATGCCGAGAAGCGCGTTGAGCCCGCCATCATAGCGCAGCACGATGTTGAAGATCGAACCGACGATCACGCTCGAAAGCACGGCGGGAAAGAAATAGACGGAGCGATAGAGCTTGCCTCCCGGCACCCCGACGTGAATGAGGGTTGCCAGCAGCATGGGCAGCATGATCCAGACCGGCAGCGACAGGATCAGAATGCCGGTATTGCGGGCCGCCGCATGGACATTCGGGTCAGCCGCCATCTCGCGATAGTTTGCGAGACCGATGAAGGACGCATCATTGAAGCCGGTGGAATCCGTCAGCGACAGGAAGAAGCCCCAGATCAGCGGCACGATGCGGAAAACCAGCACCAGAATGATCGGCGGCAGGATGCAGAAATAGGCAAAGCGCCGCTCCGCCCCGAGGCGGTTTCGGCGACGTGGTGCTGTCTGGTCCTTGGCCATATAGTCTCGGTCCCGGTTGTTTTGGTCATGACTGCGGGGCCTCAGAAAAGCCCCGCAGGTCGATCGTTGAAATGAGAGGCCGCGCTCAGCCGCCGTGGGCCTTCGCCTGCACGTCGTCCATGCGGCTGGCCGCTTCTTCGACCGTGGTGTCGCCGTTCAGCAGAAGCTGGCTCTGGCGATGCCATTCGGCCAGTTCCTCCGCCGTGACGCTGGAATGCGCCGTCGGCGCGCTCTGATCGTTCAGATAGCCAAGAATTTCGATCACCGAAGGGCTTGAAAGGCTCGACGTGTCGACGACGGTGCTGGCCGGAACGACGCCCGCATCATTGACGAAGACGGCGATCGGCTCCGGATCGGCGAGCGTCGTCGCCAGCTTCTCCGCCAGCTCTGGATGTTCGCTGTCCTTGTTCACGCCGTAGCCGATGCCGCCCGAGACCGGCATACGCAGCTTGTCGAACGCCATCTCGGGTGCGGGATGGATGAAGACGCCAAGATTGTCGGCGCCCAGGAATTCGTCGAACTGCTTCCAATGCGCGACATCGGAGATCAGGCCGATGACATTGGCGGCATCGGAGCGCATGAACTGCTCATACTCGTCCATGAACTTGGCCTGCGAATTGGCGCCCTTGTTGTACCAGCCCATCTCGCCTTCATCGACCCAGGTCTGCAGGATGGCGCTGATCTCCGGGCTCGACCATTTGAGCGTGCCGTCGGCGAAAGCCTGCTGCTGCTCGTCCGTCAGCATGGAAGCGGCGAGCGAGGACAGCAGGAATTCGGCCCCGAAGCCCTCCTTGTTGCCCATGGCGAAGCAGGGGACATCGCCCTTTTCCTTGATTGCCTCGCAGACGGCGACAAGCTCGTCCCAGGTCTGCGGCGGGCTTTCCGGGTCAAGGCCGGCATCGGCGTAGAGTTCCTTGTTGTAGTAGACAACGAAGCCCTGAATGGTGATCGGCAGTGCGTAGAGCTTGCCGTCCTCGCCCTCGAAATCCGCCGTTCCGACCAGGTTCTCGCCATGCGCGGACAGGTCGACAAGGGCTGGGATGCGCGCGCGTGTCTGCGCGCCGCCATGCAAGAGGAACACATCCGGCCCCTTGCCCGAAGCGAGCGCCGTTCCGAGAATGGTGTAATACTGGTCATGCGGCTGCATGACGAAATTCACCGTATCGCCTGGATTTTCGGCCTCGAACTTTTCCTTCGCCGCCTGGATATAGCTTGCGGCGGCCGGATCACCGGACTTCCAGTCCCAGACCGTCAGTTCGGCGGAAAATGCAGGCGCCGCAATGGCGGTCAAGGCGGCCGCCGCCATGGACAGTTTCACGATATGCATCATTCTCTCCTCCCTCGTTTCGTTTCCGTCGGCTTTCGCGCGTCCTAGGCACAGCCGTCCGGTCACTGGTTCAGGCCAATGCGGCCAGGATTTTCGGCTCCGAGCCCGGCGGCACCGGACCGATGGCATCAGTCGCGACGATTTCCGGACGGGCCCATTCGGCCCGCGTGGCCTCGTTGAGCACGAGGCCGTGGCCGGGCCTTTCCGGGGCGACGAAAAAGCCGTCGCGAATCTCGAAGGTTTCGTCGACCAGGTGGTCGAAATTCTGGAACGAATATTCGACCCATTCGACTTCCGGCAGGGCCAGCGCGGGATGCAGGCCGACCTCCAGAAAGGTGTTGCCCAGCGAGACCGGAACGCCAAGCTCGGCGGCAAGCCAGCCGACATGCATGACATCGGTGATCTGACCATGAACATTGACCATGTCGGTCGCGCCCGCCGCCATCAGCGCGCGCTTGCCGGAGGCATCGAGATATTCGCCCGAGTTGATCAGCGTGTTGGCGGTCGCCTCGCACAGCATTTTCAACCCGGCAAAATCCGAGCGCAGAATCGGATCCTCGACCCAGGTAAGGCGATAGCCGAGCGCCTCGATGGCGTTGATCTTGACGAGCGCTTCCTTCGCGCCCCAGGCCTCATTGGCATCGATCATGATCTCGGCGTCAGGACGCACGGCCTTCTTCAGGAGGGCCAGCCGGTTGAGGTCCCATTCGAAATCGGGATGCCCGACCTTGATCTTGAAGGCGGAGAAGCCCTGCGCGTCGGCCGCGCCGAAAAGCTCGGTGAATTCGTGATCGCTCAGGTGGAAATCGAGCCCGGAGGCATAGGCGCGGACCCGATCCTTGTGTCCGCCGCCCAGCAATTTGTAGAGCGGCATGCCAAGCTGCTTGGCAAACATGTCCCAGAGCGCGACCTGCACGGCCTCGTAAGCCGGGATGGTGGCTGCGCGCTGCTTGCCGCCGCGCGGCCGGGAAACGCGATGCACCAGCGCGCCCGCCTGCTGACCCTCAAGCCCGGGAAACACTTCCGCGGCGAACACGCGCGTCAGCTCTTCCGCCGATGGCAGCGGGAAGAACAGCGACTGCATGAAGCCGAGCCCCACCGTGCCGTCCTCGGCGATCAGTTCCAGCGCGGCAACGTTCACCTCATCGGCCCGCACCTGGCTGTCGCCGATCGGGCGATGGCGACGAAACTGGTAGCGCGTGATACGAAAGCTCGCTATAGGCATGGGCATCTGGTAGACTATTCCCGATAGTTGATATATCAGATTGGAGTTGTAATATAGACAAAGAGGGAAGCAGACAAGTGGTTTCTTCCAAAAAGACAAGATCCGGCGTTGCCGAGCCGCATGGCGCAAAACGCCTCAGCGACGTTGCCTATGAGCGTATTCTCGAGCATCTTTTCGCGAAGAAGCTGCCGGCCGGCGCGTTCGTCTCGCAGAACCAGCTTGTCGAGATGCTCGATATACCGGTCGCGCCGCTGCGCGATGCATTGCGGGTTCTCGAAGTGGAAGGCGTGCTGACGATCCATCCGCGCTCCGGCATCGAATTCGTCAAGCCGGGACTGGAACTGACGCGCTCGACCTATCAGTACCGCACCATCCTCGAATGCGCGGCGGTGAAGGTGTTTGCCGAAACGGCAAGCGATGACGAGATTGCCGCGCTGCTCGCCGAGCACGAGGCGCTGTCGGAGAAGATCGGCCGGACAGGGCTTGATGCCGAGGCGCTGGCGGAGATCGAGCATCTGGAGGCGGCGCTGCATGATTCCATCATCGGCGCGCTGGGAAATCCGCTGATCAACTCCGGCTACAAGCGCATGCATCACTATCTGCGGCTGGTGCGGCTCGAACGGAAAATGACGCCACCGCTCGCCCAGCGCTCGCTGCAGGAACATGTGGCGATCCTCAAGGCGTGCAAGGCGCGCGACGCGGATGCCGCCGAAGAGGCGGTCAAGGCCCATTTCGATGCCGCGCTCCGTCGGCATATGGGGCTCTACTGAGGGTCAGCGGATCGTCAGCGGCTGGACCTCGTCGAGAAATTGCCGGGGCAGCGTCGCGCCAAACTGCTCCAGATTGCGCATCAGGCTTTTGCGTTTCCCGGTCCCGATCAGGATGTGCGAGACGGTTGGATGCGCCGCCGGAAAATTGATCGCGGCCTCCGGCAGGGCCAGGCCGTAGCGCCCGGCAATTTCGGCAATCGCGGCGACTTTCTCCTGAATTTCGGGCGTTGCCGGCTCATAGTTGAAATGGGCGTCAGGCCCCGGCCCTGTCGCCAGAATGCCGGAATTGAACACGCCGCCGATGACAAGCCGCGTTCCTGCGGCTTCTGCGCGCGGCAGAAGCGCCGCCTCGGCCGAGCGGTCGAGCAGCGTATAGCGCCCGGCAAGCAGGATCTCGTCGAAATGCGCATGGTCCATCAGATCGAGACAGACCGCCGTCTCGTTGACGCCAAGGCCGAAGCCGGCGATCGCGCCTTCAGCCTTCAGCCGTTCGAGCGCTCTGAGGCCGGAACCGGTGAGATCGCGCATATGACGCTGGTTCTCTTCGGGCCCATGGGCAAACTCGCCAATGTCATGCACATAAAGGATATCGATGCGGTCGAGCCCGAGGCGGGCGAGGCTCTGCTCATAGGAGCGCATGATGCCGTCATGACTGTAGTCGAAGCGCACTTTGTGCCTGAGATGGCCGAGCGGCGGATCGGGCGCATCGTCCTCGAGCGGTTCGAGCAGCCTGCCGACCTTGCTGGAAAGGGTAAAGGAGGCGCGCGGCTTTTCCCGCAGAAAATCGCCGACGCGCTGCTCTGAAAGGCCAAGACCATAGAACGGCGCGGTGTCGAAACGCCGGATCCCGGCGTCCCATGCCGCCTCCAGCACATCGCGGGAATCGTCCATTGAAACCGGTTCATAAAGTCCGGCAATGGCCGCACAGCCGAAAGCGATCCGCGCCTTATGTCCCTCTTCCGCCAACATAGCCCCCTTAGAGATCAATTTTCCAATCTGATATATCTATCAAGGGAAAATGACAAGGACCGCGCAGAACTGGCTAAAGCATTTCCGGTGAAAACCGGATCACCGGAAATGCTCCAGATCACGCCGCCTCAGGCAGTCGCTCCCGCCAGATCTGCGCATAGCGGTTGAGTTCGGCAAGGCCCGAAAGAGGCTCGGGATGACGCGTGAAGGCGGAGAATTTGACGCCGCCCACGGCAAGACCGGCCGCCCCCGCGCTGGTCCCGCTGCCGGGGCTTTTTTCCACCGGCCTGCCGGTGGCGGCCGACAGCATGGAGAGATAGTCATGGTTTTCGGCAAATGGCCCCTCGACGATCACAGGTCCCGAACCGCCCACAAGGTCAAGGCAGACCACCGTCATCAGCGCCAGATACCATGACACGCCCAGAAACCGCATACCGGGCGTAAGGTGATGCTCATCCACCGTCCAGCCGCCGATGACGCCCTGGAAAGGCCCGGTGTCGCCGAACACGGACGGCATCATCATAATCCGGTTTTTCAGCATCGCCTTGCGATCCGCCTCGCTGACGGTCACATCTCCGCCGGGCGCGGCGAACTCGAAAACGCGACCGCCCATGAACCGGGCCGAGGGCACCGGATCGCCATAGGCATTGACGTTGATCAGCGTGTCCCGGGTTTCATCGAGCGCCGGCGTATCGCCGCCGACCGCCATTGCGACAACCCATGTACCTGTTGAGACCACGCAAAAGGGCTGGGCGCGCGACCAGAGATGCGGTAGCAGCGAGGCATTGGAATCGTGAATTCCGGCCAAGACCGGACAAGCGGGTGCAAGCCCCGTCTTCTTCGCGATTTCCGGCAAAACTTCGCCGAGCCTGTCATCGGCTTTGACAAGCTCTCCCATCTTGCCGCGGAGACCGAGTGCACTCACCAGCGAGGAAAAACGTCCGGAGCGCGGCGACCACAGATCAGTGTGGCAGCCCCAGCTCGTCGCCTCGCTGGCGCGACGACCGGTCAGCCGGAAGCCCCAATATTGCGGATAGGGCAACACGCAATCGATCTCGGCGAATGCCTCGGGAAACCGGGACTTCTGCCAGAAAAGCTGCGCGCCGATATTCAGCCCCATGGCAAGCCGCGGTGAGCCTGTCTCGGCAAAGGACGGGCGGATCCTTTCATAGTCGGCGCGCGTTTCGTCAGGGCCGGCATACTCGTAGTCGAGCACCGGCAGCGCCAGCGTACCGTCCCGTTTCAGAAGAGCCGCCGTGGCACCGTGCGTGGTCACCGAGATCGCGTCGACGCCATGCGCCTGCTGAAACGCGGCGAGCGCTTCCAGGATGAAATCGAAAAGGTCATCCACCGCAAAATGCGGATAGGGCGCATGTCCCGTCACCCCGTTGCGTTTCGAGCGCATATCGATTTCGCGGCCTTCCTCAAGATCATAGAGGATGACCTTGGCATTGGTCTTGCCGATGTCTATGACCGCGACCTTGCGGATTGCGCTCATTGCACTTGTTCCCGCGTGAACCGCCGGACGATCCGCGTATAAAGCACAGGCAGGGCGATGACGCCGATCAGCAACAGGCCGATGAAGATCGACATGACGATACCCGGCACATTCATCAACCCGAAGCCGAAGGTGACCAGTCCCATGATGAAGGCTGCCAGCACGACGCCGATGATCGTACCCGCGCCGCCAAGAATGTTGATCCCGCCCAGCACCACCATGGTGACGATCTCGAGTTCCCAGCCAAACGCGATCGACGGCCGCGTCGAACCAAGCCGCGAGGTAAGGCAGATCGCCGCCATGCCCGACATCACGCCGGTCATCAGAAAAAGCAGAAATTTCACCCGCCCGACCCTGATGCCGGAAAACCGCGCGGCGGTGGCATTGTTGCCGACGGCATAGACCATGCGGCCGAAGCTCGTGAGATGCAGCAGGATGCCGAAAAGCGCTGCCATGACCGCAAACAGCACGAATTCGAAGGAGATCACCCAGAACACATAGCCCTGCCCGAACCAGGCGAAATCCGACGGATAGCCGTTAAAGGCCTTGTCGCCCAGGAAAACATAGGACAGCCCGCGAAACAGGCTCATCGTGCCGATGGTGACGACGATCGACGGCAGGCCGAGACCGGTGATCAGGAAGCCGTTGAAGGCGCCGCACAACAGGCCGACGCCAAGCCCGATCGCCGCCAGTTCCGGCGTCCCCGCGCCGAACTGAGCGGCATAGCCCATGGCGGTGGAGGCGAGCGCGATGATGGCGGCGACCGAAAGGTCGATCTCGCCGGAAATGATGACCAGCGCCATGGCAAAGGCAATCAGCGCCTTTTCGGTGAAGTTGAAGGTCGCGTCCGACAGATTCCACGCATCCAGGAAGTAAGGCGAGGCGAAACTGTTGATGATGAAGACCGCGATTACCACCACGATCAGCAGGCTCTCCCAGCTTCGCGCCATGCGGTAGCCTCGGCCGTGGAGGCGGTCTGGTACAAAGCGCTTGTCGTTGACACTCATCGCGCATGCTCCGCTTTTTTCAGGATGACGCGGCCCTTGACGCGCGAGGAGCGCGCATTGACGGCAACCGCGATGATGATGACCGTGCCCGAAATCGCCATCTGCCAGAAGGGCGAGACATCGATGACCGGCAGCGCATTCTTGATGATGCCGAGGAACAGAGCGCCCAGCACCGCGCCGATCGCCGTGCCCGCCCCGCCGGCAATCGAAATGCCGCCGATGACGCAGGCCGCGACCACATCCAGCTCGAAGCCGTTGGCGATGTCGACATAGGCGACGGCATAGCGCGCGGTCCACAGATAGCCGGCAAGACCGGCAAGCGCGCCGGCAATAAGATAGGCGAAGAAGTGCGTTCGACCGACCGAAATGCCGGTATAGACGGCCGCATGAGGATTGCCACCGACGGCATAGAAGGCGCGGCCGAGCCGGGTCATGATCAGCACCACCATCATCAGCGCGATGACGGCCAGCGAGAACCAGGCAAGCACCGGTATGCCGAGAAAGACGGCGCGCGGCACGGCCTTGAAGGCATCGGTCATCTCATGGGCGTTCACCCACGCTCCGCCCGTCAGAAGAAAGATCGTGCCGCGATAGATCGTCATCGTGCCGAGCGTCACCACGATCGGCGGGATCGACAGGCGCCAGACCAGAAGCCCGTTGATGGCGCCGAGCACCGCGCCGCTGAAGGTGGCGGCGAGCAGAAGAAAGATCACCGGCAGGTCGGGAAAGGCGACATTCAGAAGAGCGGCAATCGTGCCCGACAGCGCCAGATTGGCGGCGATGGAAAGATCGATGCCGCGCGCGAGAATGACGGCGGCCTGGCCGAGCGCCAGAATGATCAGGATCGCCGTATCGTTGTAGATCGAGACGAGATTGCGCGGGGCGACGAAGCCGGGAAAACGCAGTTCGATGGCGCCGACAAGCAGCAGGATGGCGAGGAAGAGCAACGCCTCGCGATGTTTGAAAATGCGCGCCATCATGCTGCCGCCCCGATGCCGGCAGCCGCGCGCACCAGCTTTTCCGCCGACATGTGTTCGCGCGGAAACTCGGCGACGATCCGCCCCTCGCGCATGACGATGACCCGGTCAGACATGCCGAGAATCTCCGGAATTTCAGATGAGACCATGATGATGGAGAGCCCCCTGCCCGCGAGTTCGCTCATGAAGGCATGAACGGCGGATTTCGAACCGATATCGATGCCCTTGGTCGGCTCATCGAG
>NZ_DEPM01000177.1:764-920 GCF_002358775.1 Martelella sp. UBA3392 | reverse complement strand
CTTCTGCTGGTTGCCGCCGGAGAGATTGCCGACGGGCTGGTCGAGGGAAGCCGCCCTGAGATCCAGCCGCCCGGTATATTCCCGCGCCAGAGAAAACTCTTCGGCCATGCGGACAAAGCCCCTGCGCGAGACCTTGGCCAGCGATGGCAGCGTGAC
>NZ_DEPM01000177.1:0-437 GCF_002358775.1 Martelella sp. UBA3392 | reverse complement strand
TTTTCGAAGATCGGCATGGCAGCGATCGTGCCCTGTGTACCACGCTCCTCCGGCACATAGACGATGCCCTGCTTCACCGCCTCCGAGGGCGAGCGAATGACGGCGATCTCGTCATCGATCCGCACGGCGCCGGCCGAAGGCCGGGTGATGCCGAACAGCGCCTGCATGAATTCCGACCGGCCTGCGCCGACAAGTCCATAGAAGCCGAGTATTTCGCCGCGCCGGAGCGAAAAGCCGATATCCTCGAACTCGGTCGGATGACGATAGCCGGAGACCGTCAGAACCGGTTCGCCGATTGCGACCTCCTGCTTGGGGAAGACCTGATCGACCGGCCGGCCGACCATCAGTTCCACCAGCGCATTCTCGTCGGTTTCGGCAATCTTGCCTTCGCCTACCATCTCGCCATCGCGGAAAACGGTGTAGCGGTCGGCGATCCG
>NZ_DEPM01000004.1:0-4590 GCF_002358775.1 Martelella sp. UBA3392 | reverse complement strand
CATTCGCTGGAAGGCTTTTTGTTCACCTGCGGCCCGGAGCATATTCGCCATCCCGAGCCTGTAGAGGGTGAGGACGGGCGGTTCTACCCGTTGCACGGCTCCGCCTCCGGCAATGCGGCGGTGGTCAAGTCTCTGGAGACGGGACCGGCCGGCGCCGAATGCGTTGCCGCGATCCCGGTGAAGACCGCCAATGGCGGCGACATGCTGATCGAGCGCCGCTGGACGCTGGAGGCTGCAACCGGCGAATTGACGCTCGCGGACACGGTCATCAACCGGTCCGACCGGGCGCTGCCGATCATGATGATGTATCATATCAATTTCGGCGCGAAGCATTTCGACGATGGCGTGCGGCTCGAAAGCGCCTCGCTGCCCGAGGGTACGCTGCCCTGGCGGTTCGGCGAGGGCGATCACGGTATATTCTGCGTTCCGGCGGCAGGCGGCGAGAGCGGCTGGTCGACGACGCGGCTCGGCCCGATCGCGGCCCTTGGCGGGCGCTGCTTCACGCTTTCCGTCGATACGGCGACGCTGCCTTACCTGCAGATATGGCGCAATCAGGAAGCGCCGGCGCATATTCTCGGCATCGAGCCGGTCTCCCATCGCTGGACATCGCGGCGCAAGCTCGCCGAAGCCGGTGAGCTGGAACCGGTGGCGCCGGGCGGCTCGAAGCGGTTTTCGCTAAAAATTCGTTTCGAATAGCCAGACCGCCCGCTATCTTGCAAATCATCAAAATCTTCTTAGTTTCTGCGTAGCAAACGCAAAAGGGATACCGTCATGCATATCCGCCCGATCGATGAGTTTTATGCCGTCAGCCCGCAGATCACGCCGGACCAGATCGCCGAGATCAAGGCGGCCGGGTTCAAGTCCATCGTCTGCAACCGGCCGGACGGCGAGGAGCCGGGCCAGCCGACCTTTGCCGAGATCAAGCAGGCGGCCGAGGATGCCGGCCTCTATTTCGCTCATGTGCCCGTCGGCGGCATGGGCCTGACGCCCGAGGCCGTGACCGGCATGGTCGATGCGTTGGACGACATGGAAAAGCCGGTGCTGGCCTATTGCCGCTCGGGCGCGCGCTCGACCCGGATCTACGAGGAAGCCAAGCGCCTGCGCGGCTGAGTTCTCCTAATCAAGGCGGTCCCGGTGGGCCGCCTTCTGTTTCTGCATGCAAAAGAAAGTGAATGCGATGACGGTAAAACGTATCAAGCCCGGCCCCCTGATGTCCGGCGCGGTTGTCCACGGCAACACGGTCTATCTCTCCGGCCAGACCGGCGAGGGCCCTGATGTGACGACGCAGGCCAAGGAATGCCTCGCCAAGGTCGATGCGCTTCTGGCCGAGGCCGGGACCGACAAGTCGAGAATCCTGCAGACGCTGGTTTATCTGAAGGACATGGGCAATTTCGCCGAGATGAACGCGGTTTGGAAAGACTGGGTCGATCCGGCGAACACGCCGGCGCGCGCCACCAGCCAGGCCGAACTTGCCGCGCCGCATATCCTCGTCGAGTTCACCGTGATCGCCGCGCTGGACTGATCCGCGGCGCCGTGTGCCGCCGGAATGGCCTGGTGCTCATCCAGGCCATTTTTCTGCGATATGTATTAAAACTGTGCGGCCGGCAGCTATTCTGCGACGGTTTCAACTTGGGGAGGGGGAAGAAATGAAAATCAAGGCAGCATTGATCGGAATATCGATGATGGCGACTGCGGCGACGCCGGCGATGGCCCGCGAAACCGCGGCGATCCTGGCCGTCAGCTGGCAGCCGGCCTTTTGCGAAGGCCATCAGGATAAGCCCGAATGCAAGAGCCAGACGGAAAGCCGCTATGATGCCGGCCATTTCTCGCTGCATGGTCTCTGGCCGCTCGGCGAGAACTATTGCGGCGTTGCGGCGGACGTCCGCGCCGAAGATGAAAACGGTGACTGGAGTGCCCTGCCGCCGCTGTCGCTGAGCGATGGCCTGCGGGAAACGCTGGCGAAGGTGATGCCGGGGACCCAATCCAATCTCCAGCGCCACGAATGGGTAAAGCACGGCACCTGCACCAGGTTCACGCCGGAAAACTACTTCCAGACGTCTGTGGACCTGCTCGAGCAATTGAACGGTTCGGAGGCCGCCAGGCTGTTTCAGGCGAATATCGGCAGGGAACTCTCGGCCGACGAGATTGCCAAGGCGTTTGATAGCGCATTCGGGCGCAACGCCAGGAATCGCATCAAGATCAGCTGCGTTAGCGATGGAGATCGTCAACTAATCGATGAGATCACGATCGGCCTTTCGGACAAATATGCGCCGGGCACGTCTCTGGAAGACCTGATACAGGGCGCCGGCAGGACCGCGATCGGTTGCGACGGCGGGATCGTCGACCCCGCCGGCATGCAATAATTCCTCAGAGCGTGCGCGACTGCGCGCGGGCGTCGTCTTCCTTGCCGCTGCTGCGCAGATGGCGCTGTTTCGGGCGGATGGCGTTGCGCACCCGTTTGATGCCCTCGACGGAGAGCGCGATATTGCCGGCGACCGCGATTTCCTCGCGCATATAGACCTCGCCGGTCAACCGCGCCTCTTCGCCCTTGACGGTGACATGGACTTCCGTGGCATCGAGCAGGCCGGAGGAAGCCAGTTCGCTGGCGATCGCATCCTCGCGGCGCGCGTCGGGATTCCATTCCTCGGTGTCTTCAACGGGTTCGCCATAGAAAGCCGCTTTCTTGAGTACCATGGTCGCTTCCTTCCAAATGCCGTTTCAATTCTAAAGTCTTAAACGTCTGACGCGGGCGATTGTTCATTTCATGACGTCTTTGTGACGACGATGGCAATTCCGGAAGGCGCATTGTTTCCCAAGCCGGTTTCGCATACATAGCGGCCCAAGCATCCAATTGACGGGAAGCAGGAAAGATATGGCACGACAGTTCATCTACCACATGGCCGGGCTCAAGAAGGCCTACGGCGCCAAGAAGATTCTCGAAGACATCCATCTGTCGTTCTACCCGGACGCCAAGATCGGCATTCTCGGCCCGAACGGCGCCGGTAAGTCGACCGTGCTGAAGATCATGGCCGGTCTCGACAAGGAGTGGACCGGCGAGGCCTGGCTCGCCGAGGGCGCGACCCTTGGCTACCTGCCGCAGGAGCCGCAACTCGATCCGGAAAAGACCGTGTTCGAAAACGTGATGGAAGGCGTCGCCCACAAGAAGGCGATCGTCGACCGCTACAACGAACTGATGATGAATTATTCCGACGAGACCGCGGACGAGGGCGCGCGCCTTCAGGACGAGATCGACGCGCAGAACCTCTGGGACCTCGAGAACCAGGTCGAGATGGCGATGGACGCGCTGCGCTGCCCGCCGGGCGACGCCAATGTCGAAAACCTCTCCGGCGGTGAAAAGCGCCGCGTCGCGCTCTGCCAGCTCTTGCTGCGCCAGCCCGACCTGTTGCTGCTCGACGAGCCGACCAACCATCTCGACGCCGAAACCATCGCCTGGCTCGAAAAGCATCTGCGCGAATATCCCGGCGCCATCCTGATGGTCACCCATGACCGTTACTTCCTCGACAACGTCACCGGCTGGATCCTCGAGCTCGACCGCGGGCGCGGCATTCCCTACGAGGGCAACTACTCGGCCTATCTGCAGGCCAAGGCCAAGCGCCTGGCGCAGGAGGCCCGCGAGGAGGGCAGCCGCCAGAAGGCGCTGTCGCGTGAACAGGAATGGATTGCATCGAGCCCGAAGGCGCGTCAGGCCAAGTCCAAGGCCCGTATCCGCGCCTATGACGAACTGGTGGCATCCGCCGAAAACCGTCGTCCCGGCGATGCCCAGATCATCATTCCGGTCGGCGAACGTCTCGGCAATGTCGTGATCGAGGCCGAGAACCTGTCGAAGGCCTATGACGGAAGGGTGTTGTTCGAAAACCTGTCGTTCAAGCTGCCGCCCGGCGGCATTGTCGGCGTCATCGGCCCGAACGGCGCGGGTAAATCGACGCTGTTCAAGCTGATCACCGGTCAGGAAAAGCCGGATTCCGGCGATATCCGCGTCGGCGAGACCGTCGATCTCGGCTATGTCGACCAGAGCCGCGATTCGCTCGATGGCGACAAGAATGTCTGGGAAGAGATTTCCGGCGGCAACGACATCATCAAGCTCGGCAAGTTCGAGATGAACTCGCGGGCCTATTGCGGCGCCTTCAACTTCAAGGGCGGCGATCAGCAGCAGAAGGTCGGCAACCTCTCAGGCGGCCAGCGCAACCGCGTCCATCTCGCCAAGATGCTGAAGTCGGGCTCCAACGTCCTTCTCCTCGACGAACCGACCAACGATCTCGACACCGAGACGCTCGGCGCGCTGGAAGACGCGCTGGAAAACTTCGCCGGCTGCGCCGTGGTCATCAGCCATGACCGCATGTTCCTCGACCGCCTCGCCACCCACATCCTCGCCTTTGAGGGCGACAGCCACGTGGAATGGTTCGAGGGCAACTTCGAAGACTACGAGGAAGACAAGATCAGAAGGCTCGGGCCTGAGAGCGTCAAGCCCAGCCGGGTGTCGTATAAGCGGCTGACTCGGTAGTCGATCCAGTGGCTATGCGGCGGAGAAAATCGTCTGCCGCATAGCCCCCAATCTTCTCGCCCCGGAGG
>NZ_DEPM01000051.1:3884-21859 GCF_002358775.1 Martelella sp. UBA3392 | reverse complement strand
CTAATCATCGGTCCTTGGTATAAGGGGTAAGGCGGATGGAGCGGCTGCGCAATGGCGATGACCTGCAAACGGCGCTTGCGGGCCTTTGCGCGGATGCGCCCCTGCTTGCCGGCCTTGTCGCGACCTGCCCCAAAATTCCGCTTCGCCTGCTGCCTTCGGGTTTTGCCGGGCTTTCGGAGGTGGTGGCAGGCCAGATGATTTCCAAACAGGCGGCCGCCGCGATCTTCGCGCGACTTCGCGCCGCCTGCGACCCGCTGACGGCCGAGACCTATCTGGCGCTTTCGCCCGAGGCCCATGCCGGCATCGGCCTGACCCGCGCCAAGCAGGCGACGCTCGACGGCATCGCACGGGCGATTGCCGGCGGCACGCTCGATCTTGCGGCACTTGACGCCCTGCCGGCTGACGAGGCGCTGGCGCTTCTGACGGCCTATCGCGGCATCGGCGTCTGGACGGCGGAAGTCTATCTGATGTTCTGCGCCGGCCATGTCGACATCTTTCCGGCCGGCGATCTGGCGCTTCGCATTGCCGCTGCGGACGCGTTCGGGCTCAATGAACGACCCGATGCCGCGACGCTCAGGACGCTCGCACGAGACTGGCGGCCCTACCGTTCGGTGGCGGCCCGCATCCTGTGGGCGCACTACGCGCGGATCACCAAAAGGGACGTCCTCCCGGTGGGATAAGGCTTTTGTGGTATTTGGCAGTCGAAACAGACGGGGCGATTAATCAGGCTTCACAATACTGTAACAACGAGCCTAATATACAGGAGACAGATGCCGAATCGATCAGGAGAGCAACTTGACGATTGCAGTCTCGCCTCAGGCCTTGCCGGCGCTCGTTCTGAACGCCGACTACAGGCCGCTGAGTTATTACCCCTTGTCGCTCTGGTCCTGGCAGGACGCGATCAAGGCCGTGTTCCTCGACCGTGTCAACATCATCGCCGAGTATGATCAGGCCGTGTCCTCGCCCAGCTTCTCGATGCGGCTGCCGAGCGTCGTCTGCCTGAAGACCTATATCAAGCCCTCGCGCCACCCGGCCTTCACCCGCTTCAACGTGTTCCTGCGCGACCGCTTTCAGTGCCAATATTGCGGCAGCCGCGAGGAACTGACCTTCGACCACGTGATCCCGCGCTGTCGCGGCGGCGAAACCACGTGGGAAAACGTGGTCGCGGCCTGCTCGCCCTGCAATCTGAAAAAGGGATCCCGTCTGCCCAGACAGGCCGGCATGATCCCCTTCCAGAAACCCTTCCAGCCGACGGTGCAGGACCTGCACAATAACGGCCGGCAGTTCCCACCGAACTACCTGCATGAAAGCTGGCTGGACTATCTCTACTGGGACAGCGAGCTGGAGCCGTAAGCAGGCGCCTTGCGCGCCTGCAAATGAGGAGTCAGAGGCCTCCAGCCATGTTCTGGCTTGCCGGAGCATCAGATTCGGCTGCGCTCAGCGTTTCGTCAAAGCCGAGCCCGAAAAACTGCAGTGACACCACCGCGATGACGAGCATCAGCGCCACCCAAAACGGTATGCGGTTGTAGAACGGCGTGGGCCTGAAGCAATACGAACAGTTTTTCGTTCCAAACCGCAGAGGGTGATGACAGGAACATTTGAAGAGTCTGAGATTTTTCACATTCAGCCCAAATCTTGCGGTGTTTCCAACTCGGCAGAGCTAACGCCTGCCTTCCCCTGGACTTTTTTTGGTATTTCACCTATCCGGCACAAGCCACAAAAACAATCACCCATTCATGACAACAACAAGTTTTGATCATCGATCGCGGCATGCACATTCGTGCTGAACGAAACCGCGGCCGGGAAAGTTCCCGCTCGGGCCGATTATCCGGTCGAAACATCATCCGACCGGGGTTGAGCCCGCTTGGAACAACAACACCTTCAGCGATAAGCATACATTAAATTACACGTATGCGTGCGGTCAATACAGAGTAGGGCAGGCTCGTTTTCGAAGTGCCCGTTCTTTTCACGGCAAGCTTTCAAGCCTCGCATAGAGGCTACCCGCAACGCGGCAGGAAACAGCGGATTCGGTTTTGGCGCGGGGCGCACGCGCCCGAAGCACGCCCTTGAAGCAGCGCCTCTCCCGATCTTCATGTTTCCGGACGCTTCGTGGATATCTGCGGCTTTCGCCTCGCCACAAAATAATGAACCCGCCGGTTTGACCGGCGGGTTCTGCGATGCATGCTGAACTCGTCCGGGGTCGCCGCATGACGGCCCCGGTCGGGATCACATGAATTCCGGATAGGCTTCGACGCCCACCTCGGACTTGTCGAGACCCATCTCTTCCTCCTCCGGCGAGACACGGATGCCCATGATGGCCTTGAGGATGAACCAGATGACGAACGACACGATGAAGGTGAAGGCGCCGATGGCGACGATACCGACAATCTGGGTGCCGAAGGACGTGCCGTCATTGGTCAGCGGTACGATGAAGGTACCCCAGATACCGGCAACAAGGTGGACCGGGATCGCGCCGACGACGTCGTCGATCTTCAGCTTGTCGAGCAGCGGCACGACGACGATGACGATCACGCCGCCGATCCCGCCGATGAACAGGGCCGCCGGAACGGACGGCGTCAGCGGTTCGGCCGTGATCGAGACCAGACCGGCGAGCGCGCCGTTCAGGACCATGGTGACGTCGACCTTCTTGTAGACGATCTGCAGCAGGATCATCGTGACAACGGCGCCGGCCGCAGCGGCCAGGTTGGTGTTGACGAAGATCTTGGAGACATCGCCGGCATCCGCAATCGAGCCGATGGCAAGCTGCGAGGCGCCGTTGAAGCCGAACCAGCCGAGCCACAGGATGAAGGTACCGAGAACGGCGAGCGGGATGTTGGAGCCCGGCATCGGGTGAACGGAGCCGTCAGCGGCATATTTGCCCGTACGCGCCCCGAGAACAAGCGCACCGGCCAGAGCGGCCCAGCCGCCGACCGAGTGAACCAGCGTCGAACCGGCGAAGTCGGAGAAGCCCATTTCGGAAAGCCAGCCGCCGCCCCACTGCCAGGAACCGGTGATCGGGTAGAGAATACCGGTCAGGATGACGGTGAAGATGATGAACGGCCAGAACTTGATGCGCTCGGCAACGGTACCGGACACGATCGAAGCGGTGGTGGCGCAGAACACCATCTGGAAGAACCAGTCGGAGGCAACCGAATAGCCGGCCGCGCCGTCATCCATGCCGGGGCCCGGGAAGACGTAGGGGCCAAACGAGCCCATGAAACCGCCGTCAACGCCGGTATACATCAGATTGTAGCCGGTGAACCAGAACATGATACCGCCGACCGCATAGAGGGCGATGTTCTTCAGGCCCTGCATCGAAGCGTTCTTCTTGCGCACCAGGCCCATTTCCAGCATGGCGAAGCCTGCGGCCATCCACATGACCAGGAAGCCGCCGATGAGGAACAGCATGGTGTTGAAGATCACGACCGTATCAGCGGCGGGCGCGCCCGAGGCCACTTCAACCACGGCCTCTGCGGCCTCTTCCTGAGCGAAGGCAGGAAAGGCGGCGGTCGCTGCGGCAAGGGCAGCAAAACCCGCAATATATTTGAGTTTGGAAGACATAGACTGATTACCCCCTGCTGATTTACAGCGCTTCGGAATCGGTTTCGCCGGTGCGGATGCGCACGGCCTGTTCGATGGAATAGACAAAGATCTTGCCGTCGCCGATCTGTCCGGTCTTGGCGGAGGAGGCGATCGCCTCGACAGCTTTTTCGACCACATCGGCGGCGACCGCGACTTCGATCTTCAGCTTGGGAAGAAAGCTGACGGCATATTCGGTACCGCGATAGATCTCGGTGTGCCCCTTCTGCCGGCCGTAACCTTTCACCTCGGTCACGGTCAGGCCCTGAATGCCGACGGCGGTGAGGGCCTCACGCACCTCATCCAGCTTGAACGGCTTTATGATGGCCATCACAATTTTCATCTGGTTTCCCATCCTTTGTTACCCGCAGCTTCGAAAAGCCGGTTCTCCTTACCGCCCTCGAATAGAAATTCGTCAGCGGCCTATCGCAGACATACAAAGACCGTGCCAGTTTGGAACTGACGTCACAAATTATTGATATTAATGGGATATTTTCGTGAAGATATGTGCGACGAAATGCCCGCCACAAAGTTGCGGCGATTCCGTGCGTTATTTTTGGCAATTGCCTTTTTTTTATGCAAATGCCGGAATGAGAATCAGACACGCCCTCTCAGGCCGTCAATCAGAAAGCCCAGCATGCGCGCAATATGGGCATTTTCATCCTCTTCGGCGTCATAGCGCCGGGCTACGCCTTTTTGTAGAACGGCCAGGCGTGATCGCGAATGCGGATCAGGCCTTCCTGTGCGACGGAGGCCACCAGCGTGCCGTCGCGGCTGAAGATGCGGCCATGGGCAAAGCCCCGGCCGCCGTTTGCCGAAGGACTTTCCTGCGAATAAAGCAGCCAGTCATCAGTCTCGAACGGCCGATGGAACCAGACCGCATGGTCTAGGCTCGCCGCCTGCACCCGGTCGGAAAAGACTGAACTCTGGTGCGCATAGAGCGTCGCGTCGAGCAGGGTCATGTCCGACATGTAGGCGAGAAACGCGGTCTGATAGTCGCGCCCGTGCGGCGACGGACCATTGGCCCGAATCCAGATATTCTGCTGGCCACCTGGCTTTTTGCGCCAGAGAAAATTGTCGAGGTCAACGGGCCGAATTTCGATCGGCCGCTCTCGCATCCAGTAATTGCGCACCGGAGCCGGCGCATTCTCGGCATCATTCATGATGTCGCTCCCCGCCAGCTCTTCAGGCGGCGGAACATCGGGCATGGCATGCTGATGCTCAAAGCCATCCTCCTCGACCTGAAACGAGGCGGTCATGATGAAAATCGGCTGGCCGTGCTGGATGGCGCGGACGCTGCGGGTGGAAAAGCTGCGTCCATCGCGCAACCGCTCGACCTGGAAGATGATCGGCACCTCGGTATCGCCGGGACGCATGAAATAGCCGTGGAGCGAGTGAACGAGATGCCCCTCGGGAGCCGTTCTCTGGGTCGCCACCAACGACTGGGCAACGACCTGACCGCCGAACACGCGCTGCCATGTGGTGGCAGGGCTCTGGCCGCGATAGAGGTTCTCCTCGAGCCGCTCGAGATCGAGAAGAGCGGCGAGCGCCTTGCCGCCGTGGTCATTGCCGGGCTGTGACATTTGAACGCGGTCCCTATATATCCCATGAGTATCGCAATGGCCTATAACAGCTTTGCTGAGAAGGAGCGAGATATGGCGAGACGCAGGAAGGATCGGGACATGAAGGATATCGTCATCGTTGGCGGCGGCTATGTCGGGCTCTCGGTCGCGGTCGCGGTCAAGAAAGCGGCGCCCCACCTCGAGATCGAGCTGATGGAGGCGGCCCCGGAACATGTCTGGGAAAAGGACGAGCGCGCCTCGGCCATTATCGCAGCCGCGATCAACATGCTGAAAACGCTGGAACTGTGGGACGAGATCAAGGATCACGCCCAGCCGATCAATGAGATGATCGTCACCGATTCGGAGACCGGCGAGCCGGTCAAGCCGGTGTTCCTCACCTTCGGCGAACGCGGTGCGGCGAGCGACCCCTTCGCCTACATGATCCCGAATGTCGCGATGGTCAGGGCGCTGCGCCGGGCGGCCGACACGCTCGGCATCACGATCCGCCACGACGCCGCCGTGACCGATTTTTCGGCCGAGGGCGGACATGCGAAACTCACCCTTGCCGACGGCGAGGAGATCGCAACGCGGCTGGTGGTTGCCTGCGACGGCGTGCGCTCACGGCTGCGCGACATGGCCGGCATCAAGACGGTCAAATTCGACTATGGCCAGTCCGGCATCGTCACCACCGTCGCCCATGAACGCCCGCATAACGGCCGGGCGGAAGAGCATTTCCTGCCGGCGGGGCCCTTCGCCATCCTGCCGCTGACCGGTAACCGTTCCTCGCTGGTCTGGACAGAGCGCACGGAAGATGCCCAACGCCTTGTCGACAGCGACGACATGGTGTTCGAGGCCGAGCTGGAGCGCCGCTTCGGGCATCATCTCGGCAAACTCACGCTGGCCGGCGGCAGGCGCGCCTTTCCGCTGGGCCTCACGCTGTCGCGCTCGTTCATCGCGCCGCGGCTGGCGCTGGCAGGCGACGCAGCCCATGGCATCCATCCGATTTCGGGCCAGGGTCTCAATCTCGGCTTCAAGGATGTCGCGGCCCTTGCCCAGACCATCGTCGAGGCGGATCGCAATGGCCTGGATATCGGCGCGCTCGACACGCTGGAGCGCTATCAGCGCTGGCGGCGGTTCGACACGGTGCGCATGGGCATGACCACCGATGTGCTGAACCGGCTGTTTTCCAACGATATCGGCCCGTTGCGCATGGCCCGTGATTTTGGCCTCGGCGTGGTCGATCGCATGCCCCGGCTGAAACGCTATTTCATCGAGGAAGCCTCAGGCCGGACGGCTCGAGACCTGCCGAAACTTCTGGCCGGCGAGCCGCTCTGAGCAAGGCGGGGCGGCTTGGTTCTCAAGCCTGCACCCCTTCAGGACGCAGCATCAAAGCTGACAAAATCGAAAGGGCCGGTCAGTGACCGGCCCTTTGCAGTATCAGGTTTGCGCTCGGTCTCAGCCCGGACGCGACACGAAGGCGCGGCTGACCACGCTTGCCGAATTTGCGTCCGGACCGAATTCGGTTTCGCCGGTAATGTCCAGCAATTCCTGCAGCTTGCCGCGGGCGCGGGCAATCCGGCTCTTGATCGTGCCGATCGCGCAATGGCAGATTTCGGCCGCCTCTTCATAGGAAAAGCCCGACGCGCCGACCAGAATGATCGCCTCGCGCTGATCGCTCGGCAGCTTGTTCAGCGCCTCGCGGAAGTCCCTCAGGTCCATCGCGCCATATTGCGCGGGATGGGTGGAAAGCCGCTCGGTGAAGACATTGTCGGAATCCTGGATTTCACGACCGCTCTTGCGCATCTGGCTGTAGAACTCGTTGCGCAGGATGGTGAACAGCCAGGCCTTGATATTGGTGCCCGCGGCAAAGCTGTCCTGCTTGGCCCAGGCCTTCATGATCGTGTCCTGAACCAGATCGTCGGCGAGATCCTGATGGCCGCAGAGCGAGACGGCGAAGGCGCGCAGGCTGGGCACCGTCTTCAGCATATCCCGCTTGAAACTCGTATCTTCGACTGTTGCCACGGCGATCACCCCTTTTTTCTGGGCGCGGATGCGGCCTCGGCCGCGTCCAGACGCTCGAGAAGATCGAGAAACCGATCCGGGATTTCCTCCTGTTCGACAGCATTGTAGAGAGCCTTGAGGCGTCTGCTGATCGCCTCTTCGGGACTCTTGGCCGTACCGGGCATGTTCGTACCTTGTTCAAGGTCGCTATTGTTCTTCACCAGCTTTCGCCTCGCTACATTCCAACGATTCCATTCAAGCCGAAAACGCGGCCCAAAATAAAATGTTCCGCTCTTCGGGAACTTTTTTTCGTCTCCCGCATTCTTGCTTCTTGAGGAATGCTCTAAAAGAGATACCCGCAACGACCTATCGAGGCAGGAGACTACCAGACATGTCGCTTTCAACACGTATCGCCGCCCATCTACCCTACCTCAGGCGTTACGCACGTGCCGTTACCGGCTCCCAGACATCGGGCGACGCCTATGTTGCCGCCGTACTCGAAACGCTGATTGAAGACGTTTCGCTCTTTCCGGAGGACGGCGACGATAAAGTCTCGCTCTATAAACTCTTCTCTCAGCTTTTCAGTTCCACAACGATCGAAATCGAGGAAATCGAATCGCCCTTTTCCTGGGAAAAGCGGGCCGCAGCCAATCTCATGGCGCTGCCGGCCAAGCCCCGCCAGGCCTTTTTGCTGATCTCGCTCGAAAACTTCTCCCACGAGGAAACCGCCCAGATTCTGGACGTCGAGAGCGACAGCGTTTCCAACCTCATCGATGAGGCCTCTTCGGAAATCGCGCGCCAGGTGGCGACCGATATCATGATCATCGAGGACGAACCGCTGATCGCCATGGATATCGAACAGATGGTGGAAAGTCTGGGCCACCGCGTCACCGGCATCGCGCGCACCCACGCCGAAGCCGTCGACCTTTTCAAATCCTCGCGCCCGCGCATGGTGCTCGCCGATATCCAGCTTGCCGATGGCAGCTCGGGCATCGATGCGGTCAACGATATCCTTGCCACCGAATCGTTGCCGGTGATCTTCATCACCGCATTTCCGGAAAGGCTTCTAACCGGCGAACGTCCGGAGCCGACCTTCCTGGTCACCAAGCCGTTCAACCCCGACATGGTCAAGGCGCTGATCAGCCAGGCACTGTTTTTCCAGGAACATCACGAACAGGCTGCTTGAGCCTTAAAACTTCCGTAAGCATGAGGGCGGCTCCGGCCGCCCTTTTTCATTGGAACCGGAACTCCGGTGGCGCTCGGGCGTTTTCCCTCTACAAACACAAGGAGAATGTCCATGCTTTACTATGCCGTTGTTTTCCTGGTGATAGCCCTGGTCGCTGCCGCACTCGGTTTCGGCGGCATTGCCGGCGCCTCAGCAGGTATCGCGCAGATTCTGTTCTTTCTGTTTCTGCTGTTCTTCGCAGTCGCGGTCATCGTGAACTTCGCGCGAAGCCGATAGAACCGAGTTTCCCCTCCCGAAAGCGGGCCGCCTATTGGCGGTCCGTTTTTTTGTTGTCTTGTTTTAGCGAACAAAAAAGGGCGAGAGCGCCTTGGCGCTCCCGCCCTTCAAACTTTCAAATCGCGATATCAGTGCGAACTGTTCATCCAGCTATCGACATCGCGTTCGGCCTCGTCGCGCTCCTTGCCGTAGCGCTCCTGGATCTTGCCCACGAGCTTTTCGCGGTTGCCGGCAACGACATCGAGGTCGTCATTGGTCAGCTTGCCCCAACGGGCCTGCACTTCGCCGGTAAACTGCTTCCAGTTGCCTTCGATACGGTCCCAATTCATAAGCCTGCTCCTTTCAGCTTAGCTTTCACTATGCCCAATCAACGCGCCACCCGATCCGGCAGTTCCATACCATCGTCGAAGATTGACAAGCCTCCGAAAAACAGGAATGTACGAACGCAGGCACTGAGTGCCGGTGCGCACAAGCAAAATGAATCAAATGCTTCATCGGTCACGTGCTTCTTTCGGCACATATTCGCGAATAACCGAAGTCGTTTCACTTTCTTGGCGCGTGTGAGTGAAATTGGCCGGCTGGAAGCCGGTCGGGCTGTGAAGAAGACATGCGATTCGACAAGGCAGACAACGGCACTGTTTCGACCATCAGCCGCATCCTCCCCGCGCTGGTGTTTCTGGTGGTTGCCATTATCGGCATCGGCATGTCGTTTTCGATCTACCGGGCGTCCGAGGTCGAGCGGCGCGCCAAGTTCGAGGTCGTGGCGGGCGACGCCACCGACCGGATCGTCAACCGTTTCTACCAGCACATGTCGCTCCTGGAGGCGACCAAGGCGTTCTTCGAGGCAACCGACGGCAATATCGACCGCTCCGCCTTCCGCACCTATGTCGGCGGTCTGGATACCGAAGGGCGCTATGACGGCATCCAGGGCATCGGCTTCGCCCGGATGGTCTATGCCGGAAACGAGGGCCGCGCCGAGGAGATGATCGGTCGGGCCTATGGTGAGAACCACCCGATATGGCCCGAAACCGACCAGGATTATCGCGCCGCGGTGGTGCTGCTGGAGCCGGACAATGAGCGCAACCGCGCCGCCATCGGCTACGACATGTACAGCGATCCGGTACGCCGCGACGCCATGGCCAAGGCCTTTGCCAGCGATACGCCGCGCGCCAGCGGCCCCGTGGAACTGGTGCAGGAAATCACCGAGAACAAGCAGGCCGGCTTCCTGCTCTATTTGCCGTTCAAGATGGATCGCGGCGAGAACAATGCGGACGGCAATCTGCCGCTTTCCGGGTTTATCTATGCGCCCTTTCGCGCCGGCGATCTCTATCGCGCGGTGATGAACGCCTCGCCGGCGCTGCCCGTGGCCATCCACGCCTACGACAAGGATGCGCCCGAGATTCCGCTGTTCGAATCCGTGACCTATGATGCCGCATTGGAGCGCAGCGCGCTCACCTCGTCCCGTGAGGTCGATATCGCCGGCAGGACGTGGGTGCTGGAGATGACGCCGAGCGCGGCATTCGAGAAGGCCGCCTTCGACATCACACCCTTTGTCGTCGGCTGCGTGGCGCTGCTGCTGGCGGTCGCCCTCGCTCTTGCCGCGCAATGGCAGATCAAGGCGCTGGCCGCGGCCCGCGAGGTTCAGCGCGTAACCGAGAAATCCCTGCAGGAACGCGAGCTGATGCTGCAGGAGATGAAGCACCGGATCAAGAATTCGATCGCCCGCATGCTCGCGATCGCCCGCCAGACCGCCCACCACTCCGAAAGCCTCGAGCAGTTCGTCGAATCCTATTCCGCCCGACTTCAGGCCATGTCGACGGCGCAGGATGTGCTGACCCGTTCGCGCTGGCAGCGCGCCGACCTGAAGGAGCTGCTGAACAAGGAACTGGAGCAGGTGTTCGGCAATGGTGAATCGCATTACGAGGTCTACGGCCCGAGCGCGGAGATCGACGAGAAGGCGACCCAGGCCTTCAGCCTCACCTTCCATGAACTGGCCACCAACGCGCTCAAATATGGCGGCATGTCGGGCGATGGCGCGGGCCTGAAGGTCTCGTGGAGCTTTCAGGGCACAGGCGCCGAGCGCAAGCTGAAGCTGATATGGGAGGAAACCGGTGCCGGCCCCGTCGCGCCGCCGGAACGCAAGGGCTTCGGCACCCGCCTGATCGACGCCAACATTATCGGCGAGCTGAGCGGCACGATCGACCGCCAGTACGGCGAGGACGGCCTGAAGATCGAAATCATCTTCCCGAACCCCACCAAGCGCACAGCGCCGCGCCGCTCCCGCTGGCGCCGCACCCGCCGCGCGCGGCTGGCGGAAAAGAAGGGCGAGTGAGCCGCTGCGCGGGACCGATTGGTGCCGCGTTTCGGATCAGCGATGTGCGGGAAAGATGGTGCCCCTTGCCGGAATCGAACCAGCACTCCTTTCGGAACCTGATTTTGAGTCAGGCGCGTCTACCAGTTCCGCCAAAGGGGCCCTTTGCCTCGTCTGAAGGCAGGCATGGCGGAATATAAGGAGATCGGGCCGGCCGTCAACACGCTTCTGACGCCGGGCATGCACAAATTTGAGCCATGCGGCTCTTGAGTGATGGACATGACGGGCCGAAGACAGCATTCTCCGGCGACGCAAATCAACCCCGGACGATCCATGCTACGCAGACTTTACAACTGGACGCTTTCGCTTGCCGCCAACCGCAATGCCGAACGCGTTCTTTTCGGGATATCATTCGCCGAAAGCTCGTTCTTTCCGATCCCGCCGGACGTGTTGCTGATCCCGATGGTGATCGCCCGGCCGGCGAAATGGTTCCGAATCGCGCTGATCTGCACGCTGGCTTCGATACTCGGCGCGATCGCCGGCTATCTGATCGGCATGTTCCTGTTCGAGCAGGTTGCCCGCCCGATCCTCGATTTCTACGGCAAGCAGGATTCGTTCGATCGGGTGGCCGAATGGTACAACACCTGGGGCGGTTGGGGCGTGCTGTTTGCCGCCATCACGCCCTTCCCCTACAAGGTGCTGACGCTTTTTTCCGGCGCCACGGGCCTCAACTTCGGCATCTTCCTGCTGGTCAGCGTGATCGGGCGGTCGTTCCGGTTCTTTCTGATCGCCTGGCTGCTCAACCGCTACGGCCCGCCGATCCGCGATTTCATCGAGAAATATCTCGGACTTCTTTTCACCGCATTCGTCATTCTTCTGGCGGGCGGGTTCTATCTGGTCAAATATGTATTCTAGATCAATTTCGCGCGTATCGGCGCTGTTCCGGCCGCGCTTCAAGAGGGTTTCATGACCGCGCGCTCTTCCTTCTCTCGCATTCCGATCAGCCTGACGCTGTCGACGCTCGCCATGGCCGTCACGGTCGGGACGGCGCTCGGCTTCGAGCATCTCGGCGGCTATATCCCCTGCCATCTCTGCCTTCTGGAGCGCAATCCCTACTATATCGGCGTGCCGGTCGGCATTCTCGGTCTTCTCGCCTGGCGCTTCGGCCTGCCGCGCCTTGTCGCAAGGCTGGCGCTTCTCGTCATTGCTGGACTGATGGTCTGGGGCATGGTCATGGGCGTCTATCACGCCGGCGTCGAATGGCACTGGTGGGCCGGACCCTCCGATTGCTCGGGCTCGATGGCTGGCGTCACCACCAACGCCATGGACCTGCTCGGTGATCTCAACAGCGTCACCGGCCCGAAATGCGACGAGGCAGCGCTGCGCGTGCTCGGCCTATCCTTCGCCGGCTGGAACGTGGTCGCAAGCCTGGCGATCGCGGCAATCGCGCTTTGGGGTGCGCGCGGCAAATAGGCCGCTCAGGCGGCGCCGATCCGCAGGAAATCGTGGAAATGGACGATGCCGAGCGGGCGGTTGTTCTCGTCGACAACCATCAGCGCGGAAATATTGTGCTTTTGCAGAAGCGCCATGGCAGCGGAGACCAGCATGGTCTTGCCGACCGTCTTCGGCGCAGAGGTCATCACGTCTTCCACGGCAAGCTTGCTCATGTCGCGGGCAAGATTGCGGGCGAGATCGCCGTCGGTGATGATGCCGGCGAGCCGTCCATCCTCCGTCAGCACGCCGACGCAGCCGAAACGGCGCTGCGACAGCACCATGATCGCCTCCGGCAGCGGCGTGCCGGCGGGCACCAGCGGCACCTCATCCCCGACATGCATGATATCGGCAACGTGGGAGAGCAGCGCGCCGAGCTTGCCGCCCGGATGATAGATCTTGAAATCGACGGCGGAGAAGCCGCGCGCCTCCAGAAGCGCGATCGCGAGCGCATCGCCCAGCGCGAGCTGCATGGTAGTGGAGGTCGTGGGGGCGAGCCCGTGCGGGCAGGCTTCCTCCGCCTTCGGCAGATCAAGCACGATATCTGCCGCCAGCGCCAGCGAGGATTGGCGGCCCGAGGTGATCGCGATCAGCGGAATGGCGAAACGCCGGGTATAGGCGACCAGCGCCGTCAGCTCGGTGCTCTCGCCGCTCCACGACAGGGCGAGCACGGCGTCCTTCTGGGAGATCATGCCCATATCGCCGTGATTGGCTTCGGCGGGATGCACGAAGAAGGCCGGCGTGCCGGTGGAGGCGAAGGTGGCGGCGATCTTGGTGCCGACATGGCCGCTCTTGCCAACGCCCGAGACGATCACATGCCCCGCCGTCTGCCTGAGCAGCGCCACGGCCTTTTCGAACGGCTCGGCCAGCCCGTTGCCGAGCGCCGCCGACAGGGCCTCCAGACCCTTGCGCTCAAACTCGAGCGTCCTCAGCCCCGAAAGGGCCGCCTCTCCCAAAGCATTTTCATTCACATCCGCCATGCCACGCTGTTAGCGCCTTTGCCGGATGCAATCAATAGAATGGTTTTGGGGGTGGCGCAATTGAGGCTACTTCAATGCAGCAATCAGCGCCTTCAGCTCGTTCTCCACCTTCGGACGGATATCGTCGCGCTTCAGGGCGAGCGCCACATTGGCGATGATGAAGCCTTCCTTGGAGCCGCAGTCGAAGGTCTGGCCGTCGAACTTGTAGCCGTAGAAATCCTGTTCCTTGGCGAGGGTCAGCATGCCGTCGGTAAGCTGGATCTCGTTGCCCGCGCCGCGCGCGGTCTTGCCCAGGATCGGGAAGATTTCCGGCTGCAGGATGTAGCGGCCGTTGATGAAATAATTCGACGGCGCGGTGCCCTTTTCCGGCTTCTCCACCATTTCGGTGATCCTGAAGCCGCTGCCGATCGCCTCGCCAACGCCGACAATGCCGTATTTATGCGCCTGTTCGGGATCGCATTCCTCGACGGAGACGACATTGCCGCCGGCGACTTCGTAGACATCCATCATGCCCTTCAGGCAGGGCGTCTCCGCATCCATCACCATATCCGGCAGGATCAGGGCGAACGGGTCGTGGCCGACGATCTCGCGCGCGCACCAGACCGCGTGGCCGAGGCCATGGGGCTCCTGCTGGCGGGTGAAGGTGGAGGTGCCGGCCTTGGGCAGAAGGCTCGAAAGCAGGCTCAGTTCGGCATTCTTGTTGCGGGCCTTCAGCGTCGATTCCAGCTCGTACTGGATATCGAAATAATCCTCGATGACGTTCTTGTTGCGGCCGGTGACGAACACGAAATGCTCGATCCCCGCCTCGATCGCCTCATCAACGACATACTGGATGATCGGCTTGTCGACCACCGGCAACATTTCCTTCGGCACAACCTTGGTGGCGGGAAGAAACCGCGTCCCCAGCCCCGCGACCGGAAGCACTGCCTTGCGAACCTTCTTATGCTGAGCCAAGCCGCTCTCCTTTATAGACAATCATCGAAAATGAATGAACTCTGGCAATATTGTACAGGTCTAGCAAGAGACAAGGGGCAGCGCAATCAAGCCGCCGCCCCTCGCATAAATTTATCAAAAAAGGTCAGCCCGCTACCGGGAGCGGACCTGCGGCATCACCGCGGCAGCAGGGTCTCGCCCATCAGCGCCTCGTCGATGGCGCGCGCTGCCTGCCGGCCCTCGCGGATCGCCCAGACCACCAGCGACTGGCCGCGGCGCACGTCACCGGCCGTCCAGAACTTGTCGACCGAGGTCTTGTAATCGCTGTCGCTGGCCACGACGTTGACCGAGCCGCGGCTGTCGGTGTTGAGCGTCAGCCGGCCCTCGAGATCGGCAAGCACGCCGCTCTTGAACGGGCCGCGGAAACCGATGGCGATGAAGGCGAGATCGGCCTTTATGACAAATTCGGTGCCGGGGATCGGCTTGCGCTTTTCGTCCACATGGCAGCATTTCACACCGGTGAGCACGCCATCCTCGCCGACGAATTCGAGCGTCGCCACCTGGAACTCGCGCACCGCGCCTTCCGCCTGCGAGGACGAGGTGCGCATCTTGGTGGCCCAGAATGGCCAGACGGCGAGCTTGTCTTCCTTCTCCGGCGGCTGCGGGCGGATATCGAGCTGGGTGACCTTGACCGCGCCCTGGCGGAAGGCGGTGCCGACGCAGTCGGAGGCGGTATCGCCGCCGCCGACGACCACCACATGCTTGCCGCCGGCAAGGATCGGCTCCGACGGCCAGCCGGTGCTGTCGATGTTCTCGCGCCCGACACGGCGGTTCTGCTGCACCAGGAACGGCATCGCGTCATAGACGCCGTGCAATTCGTCGCCGCCGATGCCGGAGGCGCGCGGCGTTTCCGAGCCGCCGCAGTAGAGCACGGCATCGTAATCGGAAAGAAGCTGGTCGACGGTCACATCGACGCCGACATTGACGCCGCAGTGAAATTCGACGCCCTCGCCGCGCATCTGTTCGACGCGGCGGTCGATGAAGTTCTTTTCCATCTTGAAATCCGGAATGCCGTAGCGCAGCAGGCCGCCGGGCTTGGATTCGCGCTCGTAGACGTGAACCTCGTGGCCGGCGCGGCCAAGCTGCTGGGCGGCCGACATGCCGGCCGGCCCGGAGCCGATGACGGCGACCTTCCTGCCGGTCTTCACCGTTGCCGGCTGCGGCACGATATAGCCCAGCTCATAGGCCTTGTCGGCAATCGCCTGCTCGACCGTCTTGATCGCTACCGGAATATCCTCGAGGTTCAGCGTGCAGGCTTCCTCACAAGGCGCCGGGCAGACGCGACCGGTGAATTCCGGGAAATTGTTGGTCGAGTGCAGGTTGGCGATCGCCTCTTTCCAGTTGCCGTTATAGACCAGATCGTTCCAGTCCGGGATCTGGTTGTGGATCGGACAGCCGGTCGGGCCATGGCAATAGGGGATGCCGCAATCCATGCAGCGGGCGGCCTGCTTCTGCACCTCGGGGTCCGACATCGGGATGGTGAATTCGCGGAAATGACGGATGCGATCGGAGGCCGGCTGATACTTGGCGACCTGCCGGTCGATTTCCATGAAACCTGTAACTTTACCCATGACTTTCCCTGAATTACTCGATGACGACCGCAGTGCCGGAAACCGATACCATCAGCATGGTTCCACGATCGGAGGTAATGTTTTCGTAGTCGAGATCGACCCCGATGACGGCATTGGCGCCGAGCCGTTCCGCCTGATGTTCCATCTCCGCATAGGCGGTTTCGCGCGCCTCGCGCAGCGAGGCTTCATAGGCCGCCGAGCGCCCGCCGACGATATCGCGGATACCGGCCATGAAATCCCGGAAGATATTGGTGCCAAGGATAGTCTCGCCCGTGACGATGCCTTTATAGGCAACGATTTTATGGCCCTCGAGCGTGTTTGTGGTGGTTATCAGCATTGAGAAGCTCCCTTTCCCGCGGTCCGGCGTCACCTACGGCGCGCCGGAACCAATGCGGATCACTCCGCCGCCACGCCCATGCGCATGCGTTCCATCTCTTCCAGAGCGCGGCGATATTCGACCGGCATGACCTTGCGGAACATCGGGCGGTAATGCGCCCAGTCATCCAGGATCGCCTTGGCGCGGCCGGAACCGGTGTAGAGCAGGTGGTTGGTGATCAGGCGCACGAGGCGCTCCTCATCATGACGGGTCATGTCGCCGGACACGTCGACGCGGCCCTTGTGCATGATGTCGCCGCCATGGTGGTGCAGCTTTTCGAGCATGTCGTCTTCTTCCGGAACCGGCTCCAGCATGACCATGGCCATGTTGCAACGGTCGGCAAAGCCGCCATCCTCGTCCAGCACGTAGGCCACGCCGCCCGACATGCCGGCCGCGAAGTTGCGGCCGGTCTGGCCGAGCACGACGACGATGCCGCCGGTCATGTATTCGCAGCCATGGTCGCCGACGCCTTCGACCACGGCGGCGGCACCGGAGTTACGCACCGCAAACCGTTCGCCGGCAACGCCGTGGAAATAGCATTCGCCGGCGGTCGCGCCGTACAGCACGGTATTGCCGACAATGATCGATTCCTCAGGCACGATCGGCGTGTTTTCCGGCGGACGGATGATGATCTTGCCGCCGGAAAGCCCCTTGCCAACATAGTCGTTGCCGTCGCCGACGAGATCGAAGGTGACGCCGTTTGCAAGGAACGCGCCGAAGGACTGGCCGGCCGTGCCCGTGAGCTTGACCGTGATCGTGTCTTCCTTCAGGCCCTTCTCGTTCCAGCGCTTGGCGACCTCGCCGGAGAGCATCGCGCCGGCGGAGCGGTCGACGTTCTTGATCGTGGTCTCGATGACGACCTTTTCCTTGTTCTCCAACGCCGGCATCGCTTCGGCGATCAACTTGCGGTCGAGAATGTCGTCGATCGGGTGCTTCTGGCGCTCGGTCCAGAAGGTCGCTTCCTTGGGCGCATCGACCTTGTGGAAGATCTTCGAGAAATCGAGACCCTTCGACTTCCAGTGGGCGATCGCCTCGTCCTTGTCGAGCAGTTCGACAGCGCCGATAACGTCGTTGAGGCTGGTGAAGCCGAGTTCGGCCAGCAGCTCGCGCAGCTCTTCGGCCACGAAGAAGAAGTAGTTGACGACGTGTTCCGGCGCGCCCTTGAAGCGCTTCCTCAAGACCGGATCCTGGGTCGCAACGCCCACCGGGCAGGTGTTGAGATGGCACTTGCGCATCATGATGCAGCCGGCCGCGATCAGCGGCGCGGTCGAGAAGCCGAACTCGTCGGCGCCGAGCATGGCGCCGATCAGCACGTCGCGGCCGGTCTTCAGCCCGCCATCGACCTGCAGCGCGATGCGCGAGCGGAGCCCGTTCAGCACCAGCGTCTGCTGGGTTTCGGCAAGGCCGATTTCCCAGGGACTGCCGGCATGCTTCAGCGAGGTCAGCGGGGATGCGCCCGTGCCGCCGTCGAAGCCAGAGATTGTGATGTGGTCGGCGCGCGCCTTGGCAACGCCGGCGGCCACCGTGCCGACGCCCACTTCCGACACCAGCTTGACCGAGACATCGGCCGTCGGGTTGACGTTCTTGAGGTCGTAGATCAGCTGCGCCAGATCCTCGATCGAATAGATATCGTGGTGCGGCGGCGGCGA
>NZ_DEPM01000051.1:0-3560 GCF_002358775.1 Martelella sp. UBA3392 | reverse complement strand
ATCAGGCCGACGCCCGGCGTCGAATGCCGGGTCTTGGCGATCGTCGCGTCGACCTTGTGACCGGGCAACTGTCCGCCCTCGCCGGGCTTTGCGCCCTGCGCTACCTTGATCTGCAGCATATCCGCATTGACCAGATATTCGGCGGTGACGCCGAAACGGCCCGACGCGATCTGCTTGATGGCCGAACGCTCGCGCGGATAGGAGCCATCAGGCAGCTTCAGATAGCGATCCGATTCCTCGCCGCCCTCGCCGGTGTTCGACTTGCCGCCGATCTGGTTCATGGCGATCGCGAGCGTGGTGTGGGCCTCGCGCGAGATCGAGCCGAACGACATCGCCCCGGTCGAGAACCGCTTGACGATTTCCGACGCCGGCTCGACATTTTCGAGCGGCACCGGCTTGCGGCCGATCTCGCTGGCATTCTTGATGCGGAACAGGCCGCGGATCGTGTTCATGCGCAGCGCCGTGGCGTTTTCCATCTTCGCGAACGCATCATAGCGGTCGCGGGCATTGCCACGCACAGCATGCTGCAGCTCGGCAACCGCATCCGGCGTCCAGGCATGGGCCTCGCCGCGCATGCGGTAGGCATATTCGCCGCCGATATCTAGCGTTGAGGACAACACCGGGTCCTTGCCGAAGGCAGACGCATGCCGCGCCACGGTTTCTTCCGCGACCTCGGTCAGGCCGACGCCCTCGATCATCGAGGCGGTTCCGAAGAAGAATTTCTCGACGAATTCCGAAGACAGGCCGATCGCATCGAAAATCTGCGCGCCGCAATAGGACTGATAGGTCGAAATGCCCATCTTCGACATGACCTTGAGCATGCCCTTGCCGACCGCCTTGATGAAGCGATAGACCACTTCGCCGGCATCGACCTCCTGCGGGAACAGGCCCTTGGCGTGCATGTCGGCAAGCGTGTCGAAGGCGAGATAGGGGTTGATCGCCTCCGCGCCATAGCCCGCAAGACAGCAGAAATGATGGATTTCGCGCGGCTCGCCCGATTCGACCACGAGGCCGACCGAGGTGCGAAGACCCTTGCGGATCAGGTGGTGATGCACGGCGGCGGTCGCCAGCAGCGCCGGGATCGCGATCCGGTCCGGGCCGATCTGGCGGTCAGACAGCACGATGATGTTGTAACCGCCGCGCACGGCGGCTTCCGCCCGCTCGCACAGCCGGTCGATCATCGCCGGCATGCCTTCCGCGCCCTGTTCGACGCCATAGGTGATGTCGAGCGTCTTGGTGTCGAACCGGTCCTCGGTGTGGCCAATCGAGCGGATCTTTTCGAGATCGCCATTGGTCAGGATCGGCTGGCGCACCTCAAGACGCTTTTCGCGGGAAGCCCCCTCGTGATCGAGAATATTCGGACGCGGGCCGATGAACGAGACCAGGCTCATCACCAGTTCCTCGCGGATCGGATCGATCGGAGGGTTGGTGACCTGGGCGAAGTTCTGCTTGAAATAGGTGTAGAGCAGCTTCGACTTGTCCGACATCGCCGAGATCGGCGTATCGGTGCCCATCGAGCCGATCGCTTCCTGACCGGTGGTCGCCATCGGCGACATCAGGATCTTGGTATCTTCCTGGGTGTAGCCGAAGGCCTGCTGGCGGTCGAGCAGCGACACGTCGCGGCGCAGTGCACGGGGCTCTACCGGGTTCAGGTCTTCCAGAATGAGCTGGGTGCGGCCGAGCCAGTCCTGATAGGGATGCATGCCGGCAAGTTCCGACTTGATCTCCTCATCGGAGATGATCCGGCCCTTGTCCATGTCGATCAGCAGCATCTTGCCCGGCTGGAGACGCCACTTGGCGACGATGTTTTCCTCTTCCACCGGCAGCACGCCGGCTTCGGACGCCATGATGATCCGGTCATCCTTGGTGATCAGGTAGCGCGCCGGGCGCAGACCATTGCGGTCCAGCGTCGCGCCGATCTGGCGGCCATCGGTGAAGGCGACGGCGGCGGGGCCGTCCCACGGCTCCATCAGCGAGGCATGATATTCGTAGAACGCCTTGCGCTCCGGGCTCATCGACAGGTTGCCGGCCCAGGCTTCCGGGATCAGCATCATCACGGCATGCGCCATGGAATAGCCGCCCTGCACCAGGAATTCGAGCGCGTTGTCGAAACAGGCGGTGTCGGACTGTCCTTCGTATGAGATCGGCCACAGCTTGGAGATATCCTCGCCGAACAGCGGCGAGGACACCGACGCCTGACGCGCGGCCATCCAGTTCACATTGCCGCGCAGCGTGTTGATCTCGCCGTTATGGGCGACCATGCGATAGGGGTGCGACAGCTTCCAGGACGGGAAGGTGTTGGTCGAAAACCGCTGATGGACGAGGGCGACGGCCGATTCGAACCGCGGATCGGACAGGTCCTTGTAATAGGCGCCGACCTGATAGGCGAGGAACATGCCCTTGTAGACGATGGTCGAGGACGACATCGACACGGCATAGAAATCCTCGGTCGCCTCCGGGCTTTCGGAGAAGATCGTGTTCGAGATCACCTTGCGCAGCACGAACAGACGGCGCTCGAATTCCTGCTGCGAATGGGCGCGCTGGCCGGCGCCGATGAACACCTGAAGGTGATAGGGCTCGGTCGCGGCGATATCCGGGGCCTTCGACAGCGAGGAATTGTCGACCGGCACTTCGCGGAAGCCAAGGAAACTCTGCCCCTCATCGACGATCACCTTCTCGATGATCGCCTTGTAGTGGGCGATCCGGGCCTCGTCGCGCGGCATGAAGAAGTAGCCGACGGCATATTCGCCGACCTTCGGCAGGGTGACGCCTTGCTTGGCCATCTCCTCGCGGAAGAAGCGGTCGGGAATCTGCATCAGCATGCCGGCGCCATCGCCCATCAGCGGATCGGCGCCGACAGCGCCGCGATGGGTAAGGTTTTCCAGGATGAACAACCCGTCGCGCACGATCTGGTGCGACTTCTCGCCCTTCATATGGGCGATGAAGCCGACGCCGCAGGCATCGTGTTCGTTGCGGGGATCGTAAAGACCCTGACGTTTGGGGCGACGACCGGTAGCTGCTTTGGCTTCGGTCGCCACGGAGGCAAGCTCAGTGACCGGTGCACCATCAAGCGCTATGGGCGTCATCTTCGTCATTCAAGATCTCCTAAAATCCTGCCGGATGCAGGCGAAGCCGGGGCACACAGGCGAGCCAGGACGATCGTCCCTCTCCGGCCTGCCATCAATTTCACTTAAGTCCGAAGCGGAAACCATGAGCAACCGTCATGGAAAACCGACCGGCCGTGTCCTGACTGATCAGACGCGGAAGCTTTCCGTCGTCCGAAAGGGCCATTATAGACCCAAAGCGGTATGACGTCAGCCCCTCGGCGGCAATCCGGCCAGACACAAAAATAGGACAGCATAACTGTCCTATCTGCACTTCATGCCAGAAACAACACAAACTGGCAAGCAAAATCACAACGCCGGCCCGGCCAAGGCGAGTGAAAATTACCCAAAGGCCGCCGCCAGCGCAATAAAGTTACGCTAACCGGTTGACATTCGTAATTCGTGAAAGAAAGAGGCCATTTTCGGGCAGAATCCACGCCTGCCGGCCCCAATCGC
>NZ_DEPM01000159.1:0-15648 GCF_002358775.1 Martelella sp. UBA3392 | reverse complement strand
CGGAGCTTGCGGCTTTTAGGGCTTACGCCCTTTACCCCTCTCTGTCGCTTTCGCGACATCTCCCCCTGAAGGGGGGAGATTGTTGGCTGAGAGGTTTTAAGAATAACGACTCCCGGAAGTTCACTGAAATCGGACAAACCGTAACGGTTCACAGCCGAGCGAGACGAACGGCAACCCGGACTGCGTGCCGACACGCTTGACTTGCGACCATCACGCAGGCTAATTGCCCGCGGTTGCTGACGCCTGCCGCCCGCGCGCCTCAAACGGCGATGGTGAAGTCAGTTCCGACTTCGGTTTTTCGTGTTCTCAACGACACTCGAAGCTTCCGGCAATGCGGGTACCGAGCATGGCTGCTCCGGCGGCGTGAGTGTCCTTGAAGGGCAACGAAAATGTCTGACGTCGTTTCGCCGCGGGCGAACCCCTATCTTTCCGGCCCGGTCTGGCCGCTGTTTCTCAAGACCGCCGCTCCCATCGTTCTGCTGATGCTTGTCAGCGGGCTCTACACCGTTGTCGACGCGATCTTTCTCGGCCTGCTGGTGGGACCGCGCGCGCTGGCCGCCGTCACGCTGGTCTTCCCGATCTTCATGGCGGTGGCGGCGTTGTCGACGCTGGTTTCCTCCGGCATGGCCTCGATTCTGGCCCGAAGGCTCGGCGCCGGCGATGATGATGGCGCGCAGGCGGTGCTGCAATCGGCGATGATGCTGTCGCTGCTCGTTGCCGTGCTACTGATGGCGTTCTACCTCACGCTCGGGATCAGGCTTGTCGACTGGTTTTCCGAGGGCGACGCCGCGCTGGCGGCCATGGCGAAGACCTATCTGGCATTCGTGATTTTCGGCAGTCCGCTGCAATTCGTGATCTCGATCCAGGGCGACGCCTTGCGCTCGGAAGGCAAGCCGGGGGTGATGGCCGGGATCGGTGTTCTGGTCACGCTCGCCAACATCGGCTTCAACTATGTCTTGATCGCCGGCCTTGGCTGGGGCGTTGCCGGATCGGCGATCGGCACGCTTGCGGCGCAGGCGGTTGCCATGGGCGTCGTCGTCTGGCTCCGGCTTTCCGGCCGCACGCCGCTTGCGCTTGCCCGCCGCACCGGCCACCGGCTGACGGAGGCGTGGCCGCGCATTCTGGCGCTTGGCCTGCCGCCGTCTCTCGGGCTTGCCGGCACCAGTCTTTCGGCGGGCTGCTACATTATCGGCATCGGCATATGGAGCGGCGACAACCACGATGTCGCGATCGCCGCCTATGGCATCGCCTCGCGGCTTCTGACCTTCGCCTTTCTGCCGCTCCTGGGGCTGAACTTCGCCTGCCAGTCGATCGTCGGCAATAATTTTGGGGCGCACCTGTTCGGCCGATCGGACCGGACGCTGCTTGTCGGCCTCGCCACGGGACTTTGCTACGGCATTGCGGTCGAGTTGGCCTTCATCTTCGGGGCAAGGCCGATCGCGTCGCTGTTCGTAACCGATCCGGCGGTGATCGCCGAGGCGGTCCATATCGTGCGGATCGTGACCGCCGCCTATGTCCTCGTCGCACCGCTGATGGTCCTTGCCGGCTATTTCCAGGCGCTGGGCATGGCCAGCCGGGCGGCGGCGATCACGCTCGGGCGGACCTATGTGTTCACCCTGCCGCTGATCTTCATCCTTCCGTTCATCTTCGGCGAAACGGGATTGTGGATGGCGGCGCCGATCAGCGATCTCGGCATGATGGCGATCGCGATCACGGTGCTGTGGCTGAACCGGCGCGGGGCGCGGCTCGGCCTGTTTTACGGAAACCGGGAAACCGTAATCGCGGTGGAGGCGGCCTGAGCCGCCCCAAAGCCGCGGGCGCGGGTCAGGCCTTCAATACCTTGTCCGGGTTCATGATGCCGGCGGGATCGAAGGCCTTCTTGATCCGCTGCATCAGCTCGATCTCGATCGGTTCGCGAATGCGCGCCAGCTCGTCACGCTTCAGCCGGCCGATGCCGTGCTCGGCGGAGATCGAGCCGCCATGGGCGAGCACGATGGCGTGGACGATTGCGTTGACCTCGCCCCAGCGCGCCAGGAAGGCCGCCTTGTCGGCGCCTTCCGGCTGCGAGATGTTGTAATGGATATTGCCGTCGCCGAGATGGCCGAAGGCGCAGATGCGCGCGCCCGGCACGGCCGCCATCACCGCGGCATCCGCCTCGTGCAGGAAGGCCGGCACGGAGGAGACCGGGACCGAGACATCGTGCTTGATCGAGCCGCCCTCCGGCTTCTGCGCCTCCGACATGGTTTCGCGCATATGCCAGAGCTCGGCGATCTCGGCCTCGGACTTGGCGATCACGGCGTCTTCCACCAGACCCTGTTCAAAGGCCTCTTCCAGCAAAGCCGTGATCATGTCATCGGCCGATTGCTGGCTGTCAGAGGTCGAAACATCGATCAGCGTGTACCAGGGGTAGGGGCTCGACAGCGGATCGCGCGCGCCCTCGGTATGCTTGATCGTGAATGCGAAGGCCATATGGGCCATGAGCTCGAAGCCCGTCAGCGCGGAGGCGCAGCAGTTTGCGGCAAGGTTGAACAGGTCCAGCGCTTTTTCCGGGGAGGCGACCCCGGCAAACGCCACCTGATGGCCCTTAGGGCGCGGAAACAGCTTCAGCACCGCGCCGGTGATGACGCCGAGCGTGCCTTCCGCGCCGATGAACAGGTCGCGCAAATCGTAGCCGGTATTGTCCTTCTTCAGCGAGCGCAGCCCGTTCCAGACCTCGCCGGTCGGCAGCACGACTTCAAGGCCGAGGCAGAGATTGCGCATATTGCCATAGGCGAGCACCGCCGTGCCGCCGGCATTGGTCGCAAGATTGCCGCCGATCCGGGCCGAGCCTTCCGAGCCGAGCGACAGCGGGAACAGCCGGTCATTGTCGGCCGCCGCCTTTTGCGCCTCGGCAAGAATAACGCCGCCATCGACCACCATGAAATTGCCGGCGGTATCGATCTTGCGGATACGCGTCATCCGTTCCAACGAGAGCACGATATCGGTACCCTCCTCGCGCGGAACCGCGCCGCCGACATGGCCGGTGCGCCCGGAGGCGGGCACGACCGGGGTTTTCGTCTCGCTCGCAAGCGTCATGATCGCGGCGACCTCTTCCGTGGTGCCGGGTTTCAGCACCAGCGCGGTCGCGCCGTGAAAGAGCCCGCGGGTCTCGGTGAGGTAGGGCGCGATATCGCCGGGCTCGGTCAGGGCGTGGCCCGGGCCGACGATTTCGGCAAAGCGGGCGATCAGGTCTTTCTCAGGGCCGGTCATTCAGTCGTAGTCCTTGGGGCGGGGGGCCGCGGCGCGGGCGAGCCGGTCGTTGATCGCCTCGCCGATGCCATCATGCGGAATGGGCGTCACGGCGATCGCGCTGGCGCCGCTCTGGTCGGCCTGTTTCATCACGTCGTAGAGCCGGCTTGCCGCCTCCGCCGTGTCGGCCGTTTTCGAGAGCTGAAGTGTGACATGGGCGGCCTCGGCATTGTCGATCAGGGGCGCCCCGAACATGATCAGCGCCTCGCCGGGCTCGACATGGCTGGCATTGAGGCGGACGGCGGCGTTCGGCGCGTAATGCGAGGCCATCATGCCGGGCGCCTCGATCGCGCCGGGGGTGGCAGGCCGGGTCACCGAAAGCCCCGTCAGCCGCTCGACCGCCTCGGCGGGAATGCCGCCCGGCCGAAGCAGGGTGATGGTCTCGCCCTCGACCTTGAGGATCGTCGATTCGACCCCGACGATCGCGGGGCCCGCGTCGATGATCAGTTGCAGCCGGTTGCCGAGATCGGCCTCCACATGGCCGGCCGTGGTTGGGCTCAGCCGGCCGGAGCGGTTGGCGCTGGGGGCGGCGAGCGGGCGGCCGGTTTCCGCGATCAGCCGGCCGGCAAAGCCGCGCGGCACCCGGACGGCCACGGTGGCAAGCCCGGCGGTGGCCGCGGATGCGATCCCCGCCTCCGGTTTCAGCGGCAGCACCAGCGTCAGCGGGCCGGGCCAGAAGGCATCGGCAAGCTCGCGCGCGAGCGGCGAGAAGTCGGCATAGCGTTCCGCCATGGCAAGGTCGGCCATGTGGCAGATCAGCGGATTGAAGGATGGGCGGTTCTTGGCGGCGTAGATCCTGGCGATCGCGTCGGCGTCGGTGGCATCGCCGGCAAGGCCGTAGACGGTTTCGGTCGGGATCGCGACCAGTTCGCCGGCGATCAGTAACCGCCGACCCTCCGCCATCGCAAGCTCTTCCTCCCGGCTGATATCGATGATCCGCGCCATGGTATTCCCGCCCTTCCTGTTCCATCATCGTTTAAAACAACCCAAACGCTGAACAAAGGATTTTCTGATGCGACGGATTTTCTCGGGCGGAATTTATGAAAAGAAGGTCGGCTATTGCCGCGCGGTGGTTGCCGGCGGCTTCGTACATGTCGCCGGCACCACCGCGCAGGGCGTCGATATTCCCGAGGATGTCGAAAGCCAGTGCCGCTCGGCGCTGGCGGCGATCGAAAAGGCGCTCGGCGAGGCCGGCTCCGGCTTTCCCGATGTCGTGCGAGTCACCTACTACCTGCCGCATGCGCCGGATTTCGAGGCCTGCTGGCCGCTGCTCGCGGCAACCTTCGGCGACAATCCGCCGGCGGCGACCATGATCGAATGCGGCCTGATCGACCCGAAATACCGGATCGAGATCGAGGTGACGGCGTTGGCGCGGGCGTGAGCGCCCAAACCTGCGTGTCGTCTTTTCCGAAAGTCATGTCGTGAATGGAATGCATGCCGAAGGGCGCGGGTGATTAAATGAAAATTATTGCCCGTCTTCGCCCCGGAGGCCGCCATGACGATACGCCAGAAAATGCTGGAAGAGCTGAAGAACCGCCGCGACGGCTTCACGCTCGCCCGGCCGTTTTATACCGACCCGGACTATTTCCGCGTCGACATGGAGAATTTCTATTACCGCGACTGGCTGTTCGTCGCCCATGACTGCGAGCTGCCGCGTCCGGGCAATTACCTGACGATCCAGATCGGCGATTATTCGGTGATCCTCACGCGCGGGCGCGACAAGGTGATCCGGGCGCTGCACAATTCCTGCCGCCATCGCGGCTCGCGCGTCTGCGCCAATGAGAAGGGCACGACCGCCAAGCTCGTCTGTCCCTATCACCAGTGGACCTACGATCTCGACGGTTCGCTGCAATATGTCCGCCACATGGGCGAGGATTTCGACAAGGCGCAATACGGGCTGAAACCGGTGCATTGCGAGAGCATCGAGGGCTATATCTTCATCTGCCTCGCCGAGCATGCTCCCGATATAGCGCCGCTGAGGGACACGATCGCGCCCTATATCGCGCCGCATAATATCCGCGAGACCAAGGTCGCCTTCAAGAGCTCGATCGTCGAGAAGGGCAACTGGAAGCTGGTCTGGGAAAACAATCGTGAGTGCTATCACTGCGCCGCCAATCACCCGGAACTGTGCCGCACCTATCCCGAGGCCGCCTCCGTCACCGGCGTCCAGGGCATGGCGGATGATCCGGAAATCCAGGCGCACTGGGCCCATTGCGAGGCGGCGGGGCTGGAGGCGAAGTTCTTCATCAACCCCGACGGCCAGTTCCGCATCACCCGCATGCCGCTGATCCCCGGCGCGGAAAGCTACACCATGTCGGGCCAGCGCGCGGTGAAGAAGCCGATGGGGCCGAAGACCAACGTGGCCGGCATCGGCGCGCTGCTGCTGTTTCATTATCCCACCACCTGGAACCATTTCTTGGGCGACCACGCGATCTCCTTCCGGGTGCTGCCGCTCGGGCCCGAGGAAACCGAGGTCACCACCACGTGGATGGTGCCGAAGGATGCGGTCGAGGGGATCGACTACGATCTGGAGGAACTGACCCATGTGTGGACCTTCACCAATGACCAGGATCGCCAGATCGTGGAGGAGAACGCGCGCGGCATCCGCTCGCCCGCCTATGAGCCCGGACCTTATTGCGAAGAGGATGAGGGCGGTGTGATGCAGTTTGTCGAATGGTACGCGAACACCTCGATTTCGCGGCTTTCCGACACCGCCGCACCGCTGTCGATCGTTGCCTGATATGATGAAGTCGAAGACCTTCAAGCATATCGATGAGATGGTGCCGTGGAATGGCCGCGAGCACATGCTCGAATGCGTGGCCTGGACGCCGGAAGCGCCCGACGTGATGACGTTCACCTTCAGGGCGGAGAAAGAAAACATCTGGTTCCGCTACATGCCGGGTCAGTATATCACGCTGGAGCTCCCGGTCGGCCCGGAGCCGATCCTCAGGACCTACACGATCTCGTCCAGCCCGACCCGGCCCTTTACCATCGCCGTGACGGTGAAGGCGCAGAAGGACAGCATCGGCACGCGCTGGATGTTCGAGAACCTGCACCCCGGCATGAAGCTGAAGGCAATCGGCCCGCTCGGCGATTTCTCCTACGTCACCAAGCCGGCGGAGAAATACCTGTTCATCTCGGCCGGTTCCGGCATCACGCCGATGATGTCGATGACGCGCGATCTCGGCGACCGCGACCCCGATACCGATATCGCCTTCATCCACTGCGCCCGCTCGCCGAACGACATCATCTTCCGCTGGGAGCTGGAGTACAAGGCGCGCTACATGCCGTTCTTCAATCTCGGCTTCATCGTCACCGAGCTGGAGCGCACCCAGCTCTGGTCGGGGCTGAAGGGCTTCATCGATCGCGCCAAGATCGCGCTGCTGGTGCCGGATTTCCTGGAGCGGCGGGTGTTCTGCTGCGGGCCGGACCCGTTCATGGCGACGGTCCGGGATTCGCTCGAAAGCTCCAGCTTCGACATGGAAAACAATTATTTCCAGGAGACCTTCAAACCGGAAGCACCGTCGCCTGCCGTCTTTGTCGGCGAAAGCGCGGATGAGGACAAGCGGCTGGTCATCGAATTCGCCGATTCAGGCGTTCGCGCCGAGGTGCCGCCCGGCTTCACCATTCTGCAGACAGCCCGCAATGCCGGGGTCCGCATTCCCGCCGCCTGCGAAAGCGGCATCTGTGGCACCTGCCGCACCATGTGCAAATCCGGCAAGGTCGACATGCAGCATAATGGCGGCATTCTCGATGACGAGATCGAGGAGGGCTATATCCTCGCCTGCTGCTCGCGGCCGTTGACGGATGTCGAGGTGGAAGCCTGATGCCGAAGGCTCAGGGTTCCGACAGGCAATCGCGGATCAGCGCGACAAGCTGATCGCCTGCGGTTTCAAGAGCCCCGGAATTATCGATCGTCACGACATCGAAATCGCCGTGAACCGCCATGGTCGAGCGGGCCAGCCGGGCGGTGATCTGGTCGCCGCTCTCGCGGCCGCGCGCGGCAAGTCTTTCGGCAAGGATTTCAGGCCTGGCGGTGACATTGACCACCGTGAGCCGGGCAAAGGCCACGCGGAAATCGGCGAGCGCCTTGCGCGAACCGTTGCACAGCGTCACCCCGCCATTGGCGACAAAGGCGCGATGTTCTGCCGGAATGCCATATTCAAGGCCATGCGCTGACCACACTACCGCAAAACCGCCCGCCGTCCTCCGTGCTGCAAAGGCGTCCGGCGACATGGTGTCGTGGATTTCGCTGTCGTGGTCGCTCGGCCGGGTGATCACGCGGCGCACCACTGCAAAACGCGGTTGACGGCAAAGGGCGGCGGCGTGGTTGATCAGGCTGTCCTTGCCGGCCCCGCTCGGGCCGACCACGACGATTATCCTGCCCGCCTCCGCCATCAAATCAGGCAACCCGCTTGCCCGCCCGCCAGACCGCCCGCGTCACCGGCGCGCCAGAGGGGCGGTGAACGCGCACAAGATCGGCCCTCAGCCCCGGCGCGATCCGCCCGCGATCGTCGAGCTTCACGGCTCTCGCCGGCGTCGCTGTTACCATCTTGAGCGCGCGCGGCAGGCTGATCGTCTCGAGCGTATCGGCGAGGATGAACGGGGCGTAGAGCAGGCTGAAGGGCACGTAATCCGACGACAGCACATCCAGCACGCCGCGTTCGGCCAGATCGCGCGCGGCGATATTGCCGGAATGCGACTTGCCGCGCACCACATTGGGCGCGCCCATCAGCACCGACATTCCGGCCTTGTGCGAGGCGTTCGCGGCCTCGAGACTCGTCGGAAACTCGGCAACCGCCACGCCATGGCCGATCGCCTCTTCCACATGGGCAAGCGTGGCGTCGTCATGGCTGGCGATGGCGATGCCGCGGGCGGCGCAGTGGTCGGAGATCATCTGTCGGTGCCGCCCGGCATATTTTTCCGACTGGCCCTGACGCTCCGCGACGAAAGCCGCGAAGGCCTCATCGGAAAGCCCGCGCTTCGGCTTGTAGAAAAGCTCGTATTGGGAAAGATCGGTAAACTGCCGCTGGCCGGGCGCGTGGTCCATCAGCGAGGTCAGCCTGACATGCGGATCATTTTCGAAGCCGGCAAAATGCTCCATCACATTGGCGGCGGAGACCTCGCAGCGCAGATGCAGAAAATGCTGGGCCTTCAGCCGGTTCTCGCGCTCGGCCTGCTGGATCGCGTCGGCCATATCGCGCATCTCGCCGAGATCGAAGCCGTCGTCGCCGTCGGAACCCATGCGCAGGCAGTCGAAAACGGTGGTGATGCCCGATGCGATGATCTGTCCGTCATGGGCCTGAACGGCCGCGATCTTGTCCCAGCGCACGCCGGGGCGTGGCGCATAATGGCCTTCGAGATGATCGGTATGAAGCTCGATCAGGCCGGGGATCAGATAGTCGCCCTCCATGTCGTCGCCATGGCGGGTCGGGTGTCCCGAGATGTCGGCGATTTCGCCGTCGCGCACCATGAGCGCGCCATGCACGATCTCGTCCTCAAGCACGATCCGCGCATTGGTGAAAACGGTTTCGGCACTCATTCCTCGGTTTCTCCGGCCCCAGTGTCACTCGTCCCAGTTTCCCCTATCACTGTTTCTTCGGCCCCGAAAAGCGTGGTTTGGCCGCCCGTCAGCGGCTGCCAGCGGCGGATCACGAAAGGCGCGCCGCGCCGCTCCTCCATGAACAGCGCGATGCCGGAAATTTCAAGCGGCTTGCCGACGAACGGCGCGAAATAATCCTCGATCGCGGTCTCGATCACATGCATGTCGGTACCCGTCACCGGTCCCGTCAGCGTCATGTGGAAGCGGAAGTCATCGAAGACGTAAGGATAGCCCCAGCGCTCCAGATTGTCGCGTTCCCTCTCGCTCAGTTCCTCCGGCTTGCGCCGCGCGATCTCCTCGTTGGCAAGCGGCGCGCGCATCGGCTCGAAATAGCGCACGACATCGGCTGCGAAATCCTGCAGCGTATCGCTCTCTTGCGCCGGGACAAGGGCGTGAAACTTGCCGAGCTTGCCGAGCTTCAGCTCCGGAATGTCGAAGGGGCTGTGCTTGCGGCAGAACACGTCGAAGGCGGCCTCCAGCGCCGCCGGCGTGGTGTTGTCGGCCAGACGGAACGGCGCCTTCAGCGTGGCGTGGAAGCCGTAACGTGCGGCCGCCGCCGTCACGGCGCTCATCCGGCCGGAGGCAAGCGCGATACCGTCTGGAAACGGCCGTTCCTCGCCGGCAAAGGCGTCGTAGCCGAGCCAGCGGCTGGCGGCAACCGTGAGGGGATGGTCGATGGCGGGAGTGAAATAGATGGCGTAGCGCAAATCGTTTTCCTTGCCCGTGGTGAAGGGAGGATGAGGAAAGTGCAGGGATTCGCCGGTCTTTGCAAGGCGTCCCGACTTGTTCAATGCGCAGTCGGAGCCGTTGGTTCCGCGCGCGGTGATGTCACACGCGGTCAAAGCGACAATGGCAGCGGGTCGCTCCGGTTTCCCTCGCCGAGCGGGCGCTGCATGAATACGGTGTCCAGCCATTTTCCGTGCTTGAAGCCGGTTCCCGTCAGCCGGCCCGCCTCGGTGAAGCCAAGCGCCGTATGGAGCGCGATCGAGGCCGGGCTGGCCCCGCCGATGACCGCGACCATCTGGCGGAATCCGCGCGTCTCGCATTCCGTTACCAATTGCGAAAGCAGGCTTTTGCCGACGCCCTTGCCGCGCGCCTCCGGCGAAAGATAGACCGAATTTTCGACCAGCCAGCGATAGGCAGGCCGCGTGCGGAAGGCGCTGGCATAGGCATAGCCGATCACGCGGTCGCCCTCGATGGCGGCGAGATAGGGGTAGCCGGCGGCGGTGATCGCGGTCATCCGCGCTTCCATTTCGTCCCGGCCCGGCGGCTCCAGCTCATAGCTTGCCACCCCGTTCAGCACGCATTCGGCATAGATTTCGGTGATCGCGGAAAGATCGGCGGGCGAGGCGGGGCGGAGGGTGACGGTCATGGTCCGGGTCGGGGCAGGTGGAAGGGTAACGGGAACGATAATCCGCTTTCGGCCCGCAGGGAAGCGGGCATGAAAAAGGCGGCCCGAAAGCCGCCTCGATCAGTGTTCCATCATCGTCCGGATCAGTTGCGGTTGCCGAGCAGGCGCAGCATGAACAGGAACATGTTGATGAAGTCGAGGTAGAGCGTCAGCGCGCCCATCACCGCCTTGCGGCCTGCCACTTCATGGCCGTCGCCTTCATAGTACATTTCCTTGATCTTCTGCGTGTCCCAAGCGGTCAGGCCGGCGAATATCAGAACGCCGAGAACCGAGATCGCGAAGCCGAGCGCGCTCGACTGCAGGAAGATGTTGACGACCATGGCGATGATCACACCGAACAGGCCGATCACCATAAACGAGCCCATCGCCGACAGATCACGCTTGGTGGTATAGCCGTAAAGCGACAGCGCGCCGAACGAGGCCGCGGTGATGAAGAAGGTCTGGACGATGCTCTGGCCGGTATAAACCAGGAAGATCGTCGACAGCGAAATGCCGGTCAGCGCGGCATAGACCCAGAACGCCGTCTGTGCGGCGGCGACGCTCATCTTGTTGATGCGGAACGCCAGGAAGAAGAAGGCGATCAGCGGTGCGAACATGACCAGCCACTTCAGCGGCGAGGCGTACATGACCTGACCGAACTGGGTAAGCTGAACCTGGCCGCTGGCATCGCCCGATACCGAGGCCGTGAAGATTCCGTAAGCCGCGATGCCGGTGATCACGAGGCCGAGAGCCATGAGATTGTAGACGCGCAGCATGTAGGCGCGCAGTCCCTGATCGATTGCAGCACTCGCCTGGGCTCCCGCCTGCGCGTGATTCTGATAGTTGCGAAGATCAGCCATTGAGTTCCTCTAAAAAAGCCCCTCGTTGTTCACGGTGTCGGGCGTCGCAGCAGGGCGACAGCCCAGGCGCCGCTGGGGGGCTCCAGCAAGCCTGACGATAATATGAGGGGAATGGCAACGCGATACAAGGCATATCCGTTTGGAATCCGTCGGCAAATCCTCAATTTTTCGTAAGAAACGCGCCGGCGGCCTGCAAAACGGCAATCGGAAGCACCATTTCTCCTGCAAAGTCGCTACATCCGGCAATAATGCCGACCGCAAGAAAAGAGGATATTCATGCGCTATTTCATCGCCGTCATTCTGCCGTGGCTTTCGTTTTTCACCATCGGCAAACCGTTTTCCGGCATTATCTGCTTGATATTGCAGATCACCCTGATCGGCTGGCCGGTCGCCGCGCTCTGGGCCCTGTTCGCCGTCCAGAACTACTGGGCCGACCGCCGCAACGCCGAACTGATGGACGCGCTGCGCCGGGGCGATCGCCGGTAGATGGGCACAACGCCCGATGCGTAGATTCAATAGGTTAGAGCGTCCTTTGTGTATCCGAATGGATGCACGGCGCTCTAGTCTGGCGGGCGTTGTGTCGGGTGAAGGGGCGACAGTGCGAGACTATCGGACGCTGTTGCCCAAATCGACGATATGGCGGACAATCAGATTGGCTGCCGCTGTGCCGAAGCTGCCGGTCAGGTTGTTGTTTATCTGAAGAGTGTTAACGTCCTGCCCTTTGAAGCAGTCTTCGAGGAAGTTGGGGTTCTGAGGGGTGTCGCCCGATGAGCCGTCAAAGGCGACCCAGTACGCCTCGAACTTCACCGCAGGCTCAAGAGCAGAGAGCTTTTCAGAAAGCTGGGTGCACAGTGGAAGGCTGTTGATGCTAGCAGCGTCGGCGTTCTGCATAAAACCCGGTGAAAGGATGAAAATCATCGCGGCTCTGAAGTCGCTCATGCCTTCAAGGGTCGGCGTTATTGGCGTAGCGCCATTGGATTTAGGATTAGCGGTTCCGGAGCTCGAATTATATTGAAGCTGTGCCGCATAGAGAAAGCTCGCTGAAATATTGCTTGATCCGGAAACCTGGTTAAAATTACTTACCCTGGTAGCCAGGTCCATATTAGACAGATTTTCCCACCAAAGAGCAGATACATTATTCGGGGCGGCGCTGGATGGTCCATCTTCAAACAGCGTTGCATCGAACATGTCGGCCGTTGTTACGGGAATTTTGTCCGAATTTATAAGAGGTTTGTCTTCCGTTGCCTCAAAGACAGAAATATGGCCATTTAAGCTGGCAGGATTATTTCCTGGATTTGAAATCGTCAGAGGCTTCAGTTTTGTAATAACCGAGCCGACCACGAATTGCTCGAACGACCACCCATCGGCGGTTACCGCCTCCGAACCGTCCATAACGAAAACAACATATGGCATGTAGTTCACGCTGTCTGCATGGCTCTCGGTCATTGCGCCAAAAACAGAAAATGTCGCTGTGCTAAGAATCGTGAATATTCGAAACATAGGTTGCATGATCGCTGCCTCCATTCAGATGACAGCGACTATAGATATATTTTTAAATAAATAAATAATACTAGTAAAAATATGAATTTATACTTGTAGAGTAACGCTCTTTTTCGGTGTATTTTCTGTAATTAAGGCTTTTTTTCTACAAGGCGGGACGGTAATATCCTTGAATGTTAAAGCTCGCGCAGGTAGAGCGCGGGCTTCTGGCCGAGCAGATGCCAGGTGCCGGCGAGGCCGATGGCGACGGTGACGATCACCGCGCCGAGCACGGTGGCAAGCGCCACCGCCGGCAGCAGGGCGAAGGGCAGCATCATGATCTTCGTCAGCGCATACCATGCCGCGGCCGAGCCGGCGGCGAGCGCGAAGACGCCGGTCGCCAGTCCCAGCAGCAGATATTCGTAGACGAAGGCCCGGATCAGCGCCGGGCGGGTCGCGCCCAGCGTCTTCATCACCACCGCATCATGTCCGCGCCGGCGATTACCGGCGGCCAACGCGCCGGAAAGCACCAGCACCGAGGCGATCAGCGCGATGGCCGCGGCTGCCCGGATCGCGGTCGCAAGCTGGCTGACGAGATCGCCGGCAATCTCGAGCGCCGCTTTCACTTCGATTGTGGTGACGGTCGGGAAGGCGCGGGTGACGGCGCCCAGAATGTCGGCGTTTGTGGCGGTGTCGGAGCCCGGATCGGTGAGGGTGGCGAGCCAGGCATGCGGCGCGCCGGCGAAGGTGTTGGGCGAGAACACCATCACGAAATTGATCGACAGCGAATCCCATTCGACAGTGCGGAAATTGGCGATCGTCGCGGTGATATCGCGGCCGAGCACGCTGATGGTCACGGTATCGCCGAGCTTGAGGCCGAGTTCCTTGCCTTCATCGGCGGAAAACGACACCAGCGGATCGCCGCTATAATCTTCAGGCCACCATTCGCCTTCGGCCAGCGCCGAGTTTTCCGGCAGGGTGGCGTCATAGGTGATGCCGCGATCGCCCCTCAGCACCCATTTCGCGTCTTCCGAGGGGGCGTCCCATTCGCTCGCCCGCGTGTCGTTGAGGGCGAGGATGCGGCCGCGCAGCATCGGCACCAGCGCCAATTCGCCGTCGGGCGCCTCCTCGTTTATCAGCGCCTTGAAGCCTTCGACCTCGCTGCCCTGGATATCGACGAAGAAGAAATCGGGCGCGCGCTCGGGAAGCGAGCGCGACAGCTCGCGGTTGAGATTGCCGTCGATCAGGGCGAGACCGACCAGCAGCGTCAGCCCGAGGCCGAGCGAGAGCACGACCGAGCCCGTTAGCGCGCCGGGGCGGTGGATGTTGCCGACCGCGAGCCTGAGCGAGGGCGCATGCGGGCGCGGGGCCCGCGCCGCCAGCCATTTGATCGCGAGCGCCACCAGCCGCAGCACCACGAAGGCGCCGGCAACGGAGGCGAGGAACACGGCCGCGACGAAGCGCTCCTCGGCGGTGAAGATCGCAAGTGCCGCAAGCAGCGCCAGCGTCACGCCGGTGGCCGCCAGGAACGGCCATGCCGGGCGGCCGCCCTCGTCGAAACTGTGCTCACGCAGCAGCGCGGTTGCCGGCACGTTGCGGGCGGCGGCCAGCGGCAGGATCGCGAAGGCGAGCGCGGTCAGGATGCCGAACAGCGCCGCGAGCGCCAGCGCCCACGGAAAGATGCCGGCGGGGATTGCGATTTCGAGCAGCGATGAGAGCAGCGGCAACGCGATCAGCGGAATGATCGCCCCGAAAACCAGACCGATCGCGATCCCGATCAGCGCCACCAGCATGATCTGCAGGAAGTAGATCGCGACCACCATGTCGGCTGGCGCGCCCATGCATTTGAAGGCGGCGATCGCCCGTCTGCGGCTTTCGAGATAGGCGCTGACGGCATTGGCGATCCCGACGCCGCCGGTGATCAGCGTGGCAAGCCCCACCAGCGTCAGGAATTCCGACAGCCGGTCGACATTCTCGCTGAGCGAGGGGGCGGCGCGGTCGCTGGTGCGGATCTGCCAGCCGGTATCGGGGAATTTCTCCTCCGCCTCGGTTTTCACCGCCTCCGGCGTCATCGCGGGATCGGCAAGCCGCACGCGGTAGCCGTATTCGGCAAGGCTGCCGATCTGGACGAGGCCAGAGGCCTCCAGCGCCTGTCGGCTGATCAGGATGCGCGGAGCGAAGGCGAAGCCTTCCGAAAGCGCGTCGGGCTCCTGCGCCAAAGTCCCGGAGACCATGAGTTCCGCATTGCCGAGCAGCAGGCTGTCGCCGGGGGCAAGCCCCAGCCGCTCGGCCAGGAGCGGCGCGACCAATACGCCGTATCTGCCGTCGGTCTCGGCCAGCGCCTCGCCGACGGGCATGGCGGGATCGGATATGACCTCGCCATAGAGCGGGTAGGCCCCGTCGACGGCCTTGATCTCCGCCAGTGACTGGTCGGAGCCATCGGGAAGCCGCGTCATCGAGCGCATCGTCACCGATTGCGAGGTCGGCCCGAGCGCCTCGATATAGGCGAGTGCCTCGCCGGAAAGCGGCTCGTTGTCGCGCTCGAAGCGGATATCGGCGGCGAGAATCTCGCGGCCGCGTTCGGCGATACCGGCGTTGACGGCATCGGACACCGAATTGACGGCGGCGATCGCGGCGACGCCAAGCGCGATGCAGGCGAGGAAGATGTAGAAACCCGAAAGCCCGCCACGCATTTCGCGCAGCGCAAATTTCAGCGCGAGGAGAAGGTTGAGCCGGTTCTGCCTCATTGCGCTGCGGTTCCGGGCGCCACGGTTTCCGCGGGCGCGACGATTTCGCCGGAACGCACGTGAACCTGCCGGTCGCAGCGCGCGGCAAGCGTTGCGTCATGGGTGACAAGCACCAGCGTGGTGCCCATCTCGCGCTGGCGGGCAAACAGAAGATCGGCGATCTGCGCGCCGGTGTCGCCGTCGAGATTGCCGGTCGGCTCGTCGGCGATCAGCACCGCCGGTTCGGGGGCAAGCGCGCGGGCAATCGCCACCCGCTGCTGCTCGCCGCCGGAAAGCTGGCCG